>JAATGK010000294.1 GCA_015654715.1 Alphaproteobacteria bacterium | reverse complement strand
TCGGCCGACGTGCTCGACCGCATCGCGCGCGCCCTGATGCTGACGGATGTCGAGCGCGAGCACCTTTTCCTGCTCGGTCTCGGCCGTCCACCCGAAGCGCGCTATCACAAGAACGACGGCGTCACGCCGCGGCTGCAGCGCGTGCTCGATGCGCTCGACCCGAGCCCCGCCGTGATCCGGACCGCCATCTGGGATGTCGTGGCGTGGAACCGGGCGGCGACCGTGATGCTGACGGATTACGGAGCGCTGCCGCCGGAAGAGCGCAACATCCTGCGCTTCATCTTCCTCGATCCGCGCGCCCGCGCCGTGCAATACGATTGGGAAAGCGTGGCGCGGTTCGTGTTAGGCGCGTTCCGGGCGGACGCGGCCCGCGCCGGTGCCGCAGCGGAGGTGGAGCCTCTCGTCGAGGACCTCTGCCGCCGCAGTCCCGAGTTCACCGCGATGTGGCGCGACAACGATGTTCGCGGCCCTCATGGCGAGATTGTCAAACACATCCGCCACCCGGTCCTCGGCCCGTTCGCCTTCGAATATTCGGCCTTTGCGGTCGACGGCCGCACGGACCTCAGCCTGGTGGTCTATAACCCGACGACACCGGCGGATGCCGAACGGATCAAGTCGCTGATCGAAGCCTAGCGCTTAGTAGGGCTTCTCGCCTTTCAGCATCACGAAACCGGACGGCGGCGCCGAAACGCCATTGACGCTGGTGCCGCCGTTGAGGATCGCCGGCGCCATCGCCAGCATGTTCTGCGGGAAACCGAACTTGGGCTGAGTCAGTTCGTCGAGCTTTGCGATTTCGCCGGTCGTCAGTTTGACGTCAAGCGCTTTGATATTGTCTTCCAGTTGCGCGAGACGCCGCGCGCCGATGATCGGCGATGTGACGCCGGGCTTGGCCGAAAGCCATGCCAGCGAGACAGCGGCGACCGATGTGCCGTGGGCCTTGGCGATGATTTCGAGCTGATCGATGACCACATACGTCTTCTCGTTCAGAAAACTTTCGACCAGCGCGCCACGACCGCCTTGCACGGTTCCCGCGGCGGCGCGCGTGTACTTGCCGCTTAAAGCGCCGCTCTTTAGCGGCGACCAAGGCGTGATGCCGAGATCGAATTCCAACGCCAGCGGGACGAGGTCTTGCTCGACGCTGCGTTCGAGGAGCGAGTACTCGATCTGCAGCGCCACGAACGCCGACCAGCCGCGAAACTGCGCCAAGGTATTGGCTTGAGCGATTTTCCAGGCCGGCGTATCGGAGATGCCGATATAGCGGACCTTGCCGGCACGCACGAGATCGTCGAGGGCCGCCATGGTCTCTTCGATGGGCGTGTTCTGATCCCAGATGTGCAGCCAATAAAGGTCGATATAATCGGTCTGAAGCCGCCGCAGCGAGTTTTCGGCCGCGTTGACGATGGCTTTGCGGCTTGAACCGCCGCCATTGGGATCGCCGGGGTAGAGATTGCCGCTGAACTTGGTCGCGATCACCAGCCGATCGCGGCGGGCTTTATCCTTGCCGATATGATCGCCGATGATCTTTTCCGAATGGCTCTTGGTATAGAAATTCGCCGTATCGATGAAATTGCCGCCGAGTTCGATGTAGCGGTCGATGATCTGTTTGGATTCCTCAATCGAGGATCCCCAGCCGAGATCTTCACCGAAGGTCATGGTGCCCAGACAGAAAGGGCTGACACGAAGACCGGAACGACCAAGGGTGACGTAATGTTCAAGCGCCATGTGCCGACCTCATGTGTCTTGGGTGCATTTTCGACGTCGTTCAATTCTGCACAAAGGTAGTGTGGCCCCAGCGGGGCATCAAGGGGCAAGGGCGAAAATCAGGGCGGCGGAGATTTGACGCTTAAATTTTCGCCTGCTTATGCCGAGGATCGCAGTTGACCACAGCCCCTGCCGTTGTGCCGAAAGTCGATAGCGTCCGGCACCTTGTGCCTCATTCCCACGCGATTATTTTTTGTTCGTTTTTATTTAGTATAATCAATGCGTTACAGAACTTCGCACTGCACATACCATGAAAAATACCATGAAGCTGGATTCCTGCGCATTCCTACCCCACCTGCGCTGCACCTAGCGGATTAATTCTGAAATTTGAATACCCCTCCGCCCGCCTACGCGTCGCCGCTGGCCGGGGCAGCATTTCTTTTTCAGCGGACAGGCCATGCAATCTTTGTTGCTCGCCCTGTAGATCATCCGCTGGTCTTTGGTGATGCCGGTTCTCAGATTGGCAAGGCGCCCACGATATTGCAGCAGTAGCTTGACGGTTCCTACCGCAAAGTAGTTCGCCCAACCGCCCCATGATCGCACACAGGTACACATCGGCATTTTCGAGGCTTGCTCGGCGTTCACTCGCGTTGCGGCCTGCACACCTGCGTCGTCACCAATTTGTGACGCCCTTAATCGAAAGCTTCGGGCATTTTGTTGCCTCCACGCCCGCTCCGACTGCTTTCGGCTGGAACGATGTCGCCGGACGGGCCTCGCACCCGCTGGAAAGCGCCGCCTTGTCACGGCGCACGCCAAAGTCGGCCATTCGGCGGGGGCGGTGGACGGTTGAATTCACAATATTGGTCTGCTTTCCGACGCCGCCAAACGGCCATAAGGTGTGCGGGCGCGGTGTGGCGCGCTCATGGCGGGAACGGAGCAAACGGCGGAATGGATGACCCTGATATTCGCGAGGCGATCAAGCGTAAAGAACGTTCGCAGCGTGCATGGCGTATCGCTCTCGGCCTGCTCTTTTTCGGTGCCGGTGCGTTTATGTCAGCGGCGGTTATCATCGGTTTTGATGCACCACATGCGGGCTGGCAGGACTATCTGATATTCATCCTGCCGTTGCCCTGGCTGGTAGTCAGCGGCATGGTCCTCGCTTACCGCCCAAAGCCTAACAGGCACGGGGCCGTAGCAGGTTATTCAGGAGCAACCAAATCGAGCTTTTCGTTTTTCCATCTCGCGATAGTAACCGCCGTTTTCGGAGGTTTTCTGGAACTTCTTCGGGCACTTAATTGGAGCGACGTGATGCACTCACTGATCGTCACCACGGCTGCAGTTTTGCTCCTGCTACTCCTGTCCCATATTTTTAAAAAGGCGCCCTCTAAACCTTCCTCCGATGCTGGCAATACGGTCCAGTGACTTCGGCACACCGCGCGCTCGCCGTCACCGGCACGGCAACTTCTGGCGGATATCGTTGAAGAACTCGACGCTGGCCGCGCTGGTCGCCGCCCACGGCCTGACGAAGTTGGATTTTCGCGCCTCGTGGCCTCAAATTGCCATTGCTGGCTGGGGCATCGGGATCAGCTTGGCGAGTTTCCGGAGGTTCTGGGCTATCGCGGCTAAGGTGAACTCGTCGCGGGCGCCGCAAGGGCCTCGTAGTCGTAATCGTCCAAGCCGCAGAATGCGCTTGAGGTGGGCGAACAGCATCTCGACCTTTTGCGCGCGCGGCCGGACTGAAGGTATTCGGGTGTGTCGCGCAGGTTCCGCACGATGTCGCGCGCGGCCTCGTGTACGCTGACGGACAATTTGCGCGGGTCCGGGCCGGGGCAACATTTTGCTTTGAGAGGACACGCCGCACAGTCCCGTCGTTCGGCGCGATATTGCCTTCGGTTACCGAAGACGATCCCGGTTCTCTGATTGGTGAAGTGACGGCGATATTGCAGCAGCAGCTTGGCCGCCGGGCAGGTGTAGCTGTTGGCGTCCGCATCGAAGGTGAAGTCCGGCAGGCTGAAGGTGCCGTTGGTGCGCTCGGATTTGTCGAACAAGCGCTTCGCTCGGCAGTTTGAAATGCCACCGCACTTCGATCAGGTTCTGGAATTGGGGTCTATCGGTCAGTCGGGGGCCGCACCCGCAGTTCGGCCCTGCCAACCGCTTTTGAGCTTCCAACTGCAGCAATGACACGCCCCAGCTTTCCGGAGCGTCGCGACAGTCAGGCAGAGTGTTCGAATCAGGCTTCCTGCGTCGTTCGATCACCATCCATATCAAACCCCGGATAGGCAAACGCTCCAGCGATACGCTCACAATCTTTTTCTGAGACGCCTTCCGCGCGCGCGAGTTCGTACCACGAGGCCTTAATGCGGTCTCGCATAGCGAAAACGATTTCCTTGGCCGCGTCATCCGACAAAAGGAAGCGCGCTGATTGCGAAAGAAGATTCTTCGCATTGGCATAGCGCCCGCCATCGCCACAGATCAACGCTAGATCGCGGTGTTCGAGACTGACATGCGGCATCGGCGTGAGGTCATAAGCGGGCGATAGTTTCCAATCCTGCTCTTTGGCGATGACCGCGTGATTGCGCGGATGATCGTCGGTATTCGAGATCAGTGCATTGAAACACATCCGCCGGAATAATTCGGCGGCATCTTTCTTCGGCTGACTGCTGATGCGACGCAGTTCCTCGGCAAGAAAAATATAGGACCACTTATCGCGAGAGCGGTGCGAATCCTCGGCCCGCAACAGCGTCAATCCGCTCAACATACGCGCGCGCAAGTATCCGGCCGCGATCTTCTCGCGGTCGAAACGCTTGACGAGGAGCGTGTCACGGTCGCCGATGACGACTACTTTGCTTTCGGCCGTCGTCAGTCCGCACGAACGCGCCAGCACCAGCATGGCGTGCTCGACGCGCGCGTTGTTCCATCTGTCGTCGAGCCGGTTGAATTTGGCGACCCAGAGTCCGTCGTCGTCCTCAACCACCGCTTTGGGTCGCGCGCCTCCCATCGAGGTACCGGCCAGCAGCAGTTCCGCCGCCTGCGCCTTGTCGGCCTCGGGCGGCAGTTCCTCGTCTTTGGCGATGGCATCGGCAATCGCCTGGAGCTTGGCAAGGTCGAGCGTTCGATTGAATTGGCGTTTGGGAGGTGGCGGCGTTGAATTGAAGCCGAAACCAAGCGCCCCCGCCCGGTCGTCGGGCGAATGAAGCAGATAATCAAGTTCTCCGAGCGGCGACTTCCCGACGTGGCGCTCGATAACGAGCCTTCCCCAGTAATCCGGCCCGGCATCGCGTAGCGCGCCGAAGACGCCGTTCATGGACGTGGTCTCATAGACGCGCGCGGTGAGCCGCAGCTCTACCGGATCGATCGGTACTGCGTCCGCGCGCTGCAAATAGGATTTGCCGTAAACCAGCCGGCCGAGCGGCATGCCGTTGCGGTCGGTAATGAGTTCAAAGCGTGCCGCCGTGACCGGCTCCGTCGTGCCGGGCAGCGTGATGTAGACGAAGCATTCCGAGGGCGCGGTTTTAGAAATCATTGTCGAGCTTCCTCGGATGGCGCGCACGTTCGCGCTTGAGCGACAGCGTCGTGCCTTCCTCGTCGCGAGACGGATCGGCGATTTCGCCGAATTGATCGATCAGGCCATAAGCCCACAACAGCGCCGCGTATATCGCGATGCCGGTGGAAGGTTTTCCCCTCTCGGCGTCGGCGACGACAAAACGGCCAACCCCAATTTTCTGGGCCACTTCCTCGGTCGTCAGGTTTCGGCGCAGCCGAGCAGTCTTCAGGTTGGCGCCGAGCTTCTTCAAGGATTGCTCAACCTGATAGGGAACTGCCTTCAGAAGGGCGTTACGTGCTGTCATGATGCCTCAAGCCACCGTGATGTTATTTTACGATGTCTTGAGGCAACATAACACATCTTTCTGCCAAATCAACCATTGTTGCCTCACGGCATCGTAATGTCAGTTTACGATGCCGTGAGATGCCAAAAAGATACAGCAGCCAAGCCAACGTGTTGTTATTATTGATATTATGAGAGATTCGGCCTGTTCCGCTCAGCCGGACAGGCCAAGTATGGCTCTGACATCGCCTTTGATGCGAATACGCGCGGACCAGTGTCCCTCTCCTGAAGTCACCCAGTACATTGGCGGCGGTAGTTTATCCGGCGAAGCTGCTGACGCTGATGATTTCGGACGTGCCCGGCGACGGCCCGAGAGACATCGCCTCCGGCCCCACTGTCGCCGACCCGTCCACCTCTGCCGATGCTCTGACTATTCTACGGCGCTATGGCATCGCTCCGTCAGGTGCCGTTTTGGCGGCGCTGAACGACCGGGAGGCGGAGACCATAAAGCCCGGCGATCCGTGTCTGGCGCGCGCCGAAGCGAAGATCATCGCGGCACCCCAGATGGCGTTGGAAGCCGCCGCCAAGATCGCGCGCGCGCAGCACCTCGCCGTGCATATCCTCGGCGATGCCATCGAGGGCGAGGCGCGGGACGTCGGCAAGGTGATGGCAGGCATCGCGCTGCAGGTGGCGACACGCCGTCAGCCCTTCGCGCCGCCTTGCGTGCTCTTATCCGGCGGCGAGACCACGGTCACGGTGCGCGGGCGCGGACGCGGCGGGCGCAATGTCGAATTTCTGCTGGCGCTCGGCATCAGCTTGCATGGGCATCCCGGCATTTGGGCCCTGGCGGGGGATACGGATGGCGTCGACGGCCTCGAAGAAATCGCCGGGGCGGTGCTGGCGCCCGACACCCTGGCACGCGCCGAACGCGCCGGCATCCGCCCGCACGACGCCCTCGACGACAAAGATGGCCACGGCTTCTTCGGTGCCTTGGGTGACGCGGCAGTGACGGGGCCGACCCTGACCAACGTCAATGATTTCCGCGCCATTCTGATCGGCGAGGATGACGTTTAGAACAGAGCGTAATCGAGCGGATTCGTTCGACCATCCCCTTGAGGGAGGGTAACGGCGCTGTCCTATTTCTTGCTGCTGATCCTCGTTTCCGGCACTGGTCCATAGGCTACGGGGGCGCCGTCGAAGGAAACCTCCAGGCGGTCCAGCGTGAACCCCGGGTCGAGCGCATAGACCGTCACGCTGTGGGAACCAGGGCGCAAGATCAGATTGTCCATCGTCTCCGTCGCGCTGTTGGACAGGACATGGCTTTCCCAACGCTTGGAGAATTCCGCGGCACCGAAATCCAGCACCTGTAGCGCACCGCCGTCGACCGACACCGCTGCACGCATCTTGTTCTCAGTGGTGATCGGCAGGAACGGCAGCGCCGTCACTTTAAGCGTGGCGCGGTTGGCCGTGTTGGTGGTGGCAAACCGCCATGTCGCCGACGGCGCATTCGCAATCGACGCTGGCCTGGAGGCATCGACCGAGGCCATGTCCAGGTCCGAGCGCAGGCTGGCGCCCGTATGTCCTAGGCCGTCCAACACCTGCCATCCCTTGCTGAGGGTGTCGGCATGAGTGGCGTACATCGACACGATGCTTTGCACTTCGATGAAGGACACGTTCTTCACCGTGTTCGCCGGTGCGATCGTCACCGCGACGGGCAGCGGGACATCCGACGTCGAGCACTGGAACGTCACCACGCCCTTGCCGTCTGCTGGCGCCTTGTCCCAATCGATCGCAACTTCGACGCGCGCTTCGCTGGCGCCGGGCACAAACTCCCCTTGCGTCTCGGCCACTTTGATCCAGGGCGCGCTGGCACTGGCCGTCCATTGCGCCTTCACCGGCGTCTTGAGGAAAATATCGACATAGCTCGAGCGCTTGAGATCGGGCTGGAAGGGCATCAGGCCGGAGGCGTAATAGCTGATCAGATAGCGCTCGAACGGCGGCTCAAACGGCGGCTGACCGGGCGTGGAGCCGGCCGCATCGTAATAGCCCCCGCTTTCGACTTGAACCGCACAGGCCGTATCGCCAGTACTCTTCCAAGTTGGAATCTGCGGCCGGTGATAGATCGGCAGCCCATGAGGTGCCTGGCCCATCATGTTCTTCCATTTTCCGACCGCCAGTTCGGTGTTGTAGGTGCGCGTGGAAAGGTCGATCTCGTCCTGCGCCTTCTGGGCGGCGGCGGCATAATCGTTGGCGCTGGCGCGCTGCTGGTAAGCGTAGGCGATGGTCTTATCGAGGTTGAGCTGACGCAAATTAATGCTGGCCGCGGCCCCGACCGGATAGCGCACCAATTCATAGAACGCATCCTTGCGGTCCGCCGGCATGCTCTTTTCCAGCGCCTCTGCATCGCCAACCAGAGCGCGATAGGCGGCTTGGCGCCGGGCATTCTCGTCGCCGAAGTTCAGCATGTTGAACTCCGTCTGATGCGGCGCCGTCGCCGGCAGAGTGTGCGTCCAGCCCATGAATTCCGGGTTGCGGTCGAAGGCGAGATCGTAATTGCGCCACATGATCGACGCCACGGCATCGGCATGGCCTTCGCCGAAACTCGCCGCCGCCCAGCGCCGCAAGTGCGCCTTGACGCTGGCGATGTCAGGATAGGCGTCGTTGTCGAAGGCCATGTCGAGGAACAATTGGCTGAGATATTCGCCCGGCTTGATATCGCCGACATTGAGGACCCAGATGCGGCGGGCGTTGAAGTGGTACGCCTTGTTCATCTCCTCCCACATCAGCGCCGGATGAGTGCTCGCCAGCCATAGATAGGACATGGGGTAGCCCCAATAGGAGATGTGATAGTAGACACCGGCGCCGCCGGAGCGCGTCCGCTCCTTGGCATTGCTCAGCCGGCGGATATAGCCGTAATTGTCGTCGGGCCAATTGAGCGTGACGTCGTCGGGCAAATTGAGGCCGGCGTCATAGGCCGGTAGAACTTCCTTATAGGGTGTGAACACTTGCGGGATGTCGGCGGCCGGCTTACCAAGATCGTGCGAGAGCAGCGTGCGCTGGTCTTCCACCACCTTCTCCAGGATGCGCGCTGTGTCGGCCGGACCCGAGGTGCCCTGCATCGGCCGATCTTCCAGACCCCTGAGGCCCACGGTGTAGATGTTGTCGTATTTGCCGTACTGTTTGACCGCCTCGTCCCAATAATCCAGCAGCGCCTGCTTGTTGGTCTGATAGTTGTAAGGACCGCGCCGAGTGACGTCCCATTCGCGCAAGTTTGTGCGCCCCAACATTTCGGCATGCGAGCTGGCGCGGATAATGGCGTAGGCATCGGCCATTTCGGCATTGCCTGGCACTTGGTTGAAACTGTGCTCGATGCCGCGCATCGCCGGCCAGATGGCGTTGGCCTTCAGCCGCCACATAAGTTCGAAGATGCGGGCGTAAGTCTTGGGACCGATGTCGTGTGATGCCGGGTCATAGGTGGTGGCCGCCCAAGGATAGAGGCCGAATTCCTCGTCGTTGAGGAAGATGGCGCGATACTTCACCGACGGCTCGCGCGAATAGGTCAGGCCGTCGCCGGCCGCGAGCCGCGCCTTGCGTGCGATCGTGACGTCCGCCCACCATTCCCATGGCGAGACGCCCAGCTCGCGCGTCAGGTCCATGACGCCCCAGATCGTGCCGCGCACGTCGGAGCCGAAAATCACCAGCGCCTTCTGTTTGGGATTCCACGGCGCAGGCACCACCGCCCGTCCATAGACCTCCCATTTACCCGCAATCGGCTTGGTATCGATATAGTTGGCCTTGAG
>JAATGK010000383.1 GCA_015654715.1 Alphaproteobacteria bacterium | reverse complement strand
GACGACGAGTTCGGTGAACGTCTTGCAGCGCTTGTCGTCGTGGATGCTCATCGCATGCGCGATCGGCAGCGGCTTATTCCAAAGTCCGTCCTTGCGATCGACGGTCTTCATATTCTGCAGGAAGTGGGCGCTGGAGGAAATCTGCATCGCTGAGATGTTGCCGACGCTCTGGGCCGTCACGTAGGCGTCGGTCGCCGCCTTGAGGTCGTCCCGGGTGCAATTCGGCCGATCTTGCAGCGGCACGTAAGTGGCTTCCGGCTCGGGCGCCGGGGTCGACGCGGATTGGCTTTGCGCCAGAACCGGAGCCGCCGCGGCGAGCAGCACGCCCACGCTAAGGATCTTTTTGAACATCACGGCCTTCCCTGTCTATTGCCGTCACCGAAGCGTTCCACCGATTGGTCAAACCGATGAAACGCTTCAGATCAGGTAGCGGCCTCCCGTCGGAAGGCCGCTTTCAGGAATGCACTCAGAACGGATAGACCGGAACCTTGAGCGACGTGTTGAGTTCCTTGTACCAATCCAGCGAATGCTCGGGCGGAGCAATGCCTTCCGGCAGTGGCCGGCCCGAAACGCTCTGGAAGTAGGCGATCGAGGAATCGCGCCACCACTTGGCTTCCTTTTCCTGCATCTGCAGGAAGACGGTCGTCTTGGCGAAGCGGTCCGTGTCGACATAGGGCTTCATCTCAGCCCAGATCTTCTCCATCGCGACGACTTCGCCGACACCGCGGTCGTAGTGGCGAACGAGGTCGTCCCACACCGGCAATCCGGCTTTCGTCTTGTAGTCCCACGAAACGTGGTGGAACCACAAAAGGTCCTTGTCGTCGATGCGCTTGAGGTCGTTGAACACGGCCGCGACTTGAGGTTTGTACTGGCCCGCGTAATTGGTGCCCGTGGCCGTTGTGCGGTCGTAACCGATGCCGTCCTTGTCGGCCCGGTTGTAGTTGACCGGGTTCCAGTCTTCGCGGCCCGCTGTGTTGCCCCACGGCTCCGGTCCGTAGTGGTGGCCGGTGGCGAACTGATGGTGCAGTCCGAGCGGCATCATGAAGTCGACGTCAGCCTCGCGCGAGGCCATCATCATGTCGACGACAGGACCGACGAACGCCTTGTCGGGCGTGAACGTCATCGCGGCCCAGTCTTCAGCAATCGCCCGGGCGGACGCATGCGGATCCCAGGTCAGACGCCCGAACGAGTACCAGTTGGCCTGGTTGAAGGTCGAGCCGCACCAGTCGCGGTCGGTACCGATATTCGCCACGCCGGCAAAGCCGGTGAGCTTGTTCTTGAACACCGAACCGTCGATCACCGAAGCGACCGTCGAACCTTTACCCTTGGCATAGGTGTCGGCCTGAAGGACTTCTTCCCAATAGGCGCCGAGGTAGAACAGATGGGTGGCGCCGCCGAGATATTCCTTCACGACCTCGACTTCCATTCCGATATTGGTCTTCGGCGTGGCGCCGAACAACGGGCTGAACGGTTCGCGTGGCTGGAAGTCGAGCGGGCCATTCTTGACCTGGACGATCACGTTGTCGCGGAACTTGCCGTCGAGCGGCTTAAAGGTGTCATACGCCTGCTTCACGCGATCCCACTTGGGGTCGTTGGAGTAGACGAAGGCGCGCCAGAACAGGATGCCGCCGTGCGGCTTCAGGGCGTCGGCCAGAACGTTGGCACCGTCGGCCTGGGTACGCTGGTAGCTCTGCGGGCCCGGTTCGCCTTCGGAATCGGCCTTGACCAGGAGACCGCCGAAATCAGGAATGTAGGTGTAGATCTCGCTGACCTTGTCGGCCCACCACTTCTTCACCGCCGGATCAAGCGGATCGGCTGTCTTGAGGCCGCCGACAGTCATTGGCGAAGTCACCTGAACCGACAGGTACATCTTGATGCCATAGGGGCGGAGCACATCGGCCAGCGCCGCCAGCTTGCGCAGATACATCGGTGACAGCATCACCGGATCGGCGTTGATCTGGTTCGGAACCACGGCATTGATGCCGATCGAGGCATTGGCGCGCGCATAATCGGTGTAGAGGGGATCCTTCCACGCCGGCAGCTTCGGCCAATCCCAGATCGACTGGCCGGCGGAATTCGCACTGCCGCGGCCCAGCACGTCCCAGTGGTTGAGCACGCGAATCTGGACGCGCGGCTTGTCGCTGATGTTCAGGTTGGCCGTGCTTTGCGCCGTCTGAATTTGGCGCAGATAACGGAAGGCGCCGTAGAGGACGCCGACATCCGTGTTGCCGGCGATGACCGTAACCTTGTGGTTCTGCCACGTCGCGCTGCGGATCACGAAGCCTTCGTTGCCGAGACCGGCAACCGGCAGCCTAAGGTCGCTGATCACCTTCGCCTTGCCCGTCACCGCCAACATGATGGCGCCGTCCTGCGTCACCGCGGAAACGACCGGCAACGGCTTGCCGAGCATCGCCGACAGCCCCTTGACGAGTTCGGCTTGCGTGACAGCGATGGTCGGTGAGTTGTCGGTGACAACCAGTTCACTTGCCGATTGGCGATAAGCCGCCGTAGCCGCATCGGCGACAGGGCGGTAGCGCAGCCACAATTCGTGCCCGTCCTCCGCCGAGGCTCGTCCGATGCCGATAAGCGTCGCCACAGCAACGCATATGGCGCACGCGAAAATCCGAAACGCGCTCATTTCACCCTATCCTTTGTTTTGCGCACCCCGCGCATTATTGCAGTTTGTCTGATGCATCCGCCGCCGACGCAGCCAAACCAGCGATCACTTTGGGCCGACGATGTGGGTTGATCGCCATATGCTCGAAGGGACGTTGGTTGCAGCTTGGAAAAAAAGGGCGGCATTCGTTTCGAAACCCATGCCGCCCAGTATCGCCAAAGGGGAGGACCCTTTTGCGAGAATCGTAAAGCCTTCCCAAGCGTCCCGGATTGGCAGCCTCGCGCTACGCGCCGGTATGACGACCAACCGATGCGCACACGGTATCGAACGCGCGGGCCCGTCGACCGATGGGTACGCCCTGTCACCCTTGTGTTGTCGAACCGTTCCCTCCAAGGCATTTTTGCCTGAATTTTTGTCTGACCGGTCCACAGCGCCATTTCCTGCTTTCGCCAGCCTTCACTAGGTGAGACCGTTGCGCAGTTAAGTCTACCTAACGGCCGGCCGTGGAATTCGACGAGAGCCGGCACAACTGTCGCCCGTTTATCACAGCGGGTAGATGGCTGCGTCGATGTGCCGGACGCCTGTGATATGTGGCTCATCGACTTGCGATCCGTGCGTGCGGGTGACGGGGAATATGGGGGGCGTTGTCCCCGTCACCCTCTGCATCCCAGAGTACTAGGCGAGTTGAAATCGCATCTCCTGGGATTCTGTGGCCTATCTCCGCTTAACGATCCTGGTTTCGGGAATGGCACTGTATGCCGGCGACGCCCCCTTGAAGACGACTTCAAGACGATCGAGCGTCACTCCGGCGTCGAGCGCGTACACCTTTATGGTGTGGCGGCCCGGCTTGAGCGGGACGTCGTGTATTTCCAACAACGCGTTGTTCGTCAGCACGTTTTCGCGCCACGTGGCGGCATAATACTCGTTGGAAAAGTCGAGCAGTTGCAGTTGGCCGCCGTCGAGTGAAACCGCGATGCGCAGCTTTCCGTCTTTTTCGGTCGGGAATACCGGCAGGCCGATCACGCGAACGGTTGCCGTGTAATCGAGTACGTAGTTCGGGAAGCTATAATCGCGGTCGAGCGGGACTGTGGCGTATTTGTACTCGACATAAGGCGCTTTCGCCAACGCGGCGGGATCGGCCGCGTTGACGGGCGCCAGGTTGAGGTCGGCCTGCAGAACGCCTTTGTCGGTATGGCCGACGCCGTCGAGCACGCGCCAGGCGCCGCCCTTTGAATCCGCGCTGGTCGCATACATGGATACGACGCCCTGGCCTTCGATGAACGAGACATCTTTTTCCGGTGTCGGCGGCACCACGCGCACGTGCACCTCGGCCGGATCGCCTTCGCCGCACTTGATCGTCAGAAGACCGTCGCCCTCCTTCGGTGCCTTGGACCAGTCAACCGACACGTTGATCCGCTGCTCGAGCGCCTTGCCCGCAACCGAGAAATTTCCGGACGTGCGATCGACCTTGATCCACGGCGCACTTGGCGTCGCGGTCCAACTGGTGTCCTTCGCCTGCTGGGTGAAGATGTCGAGATAGTAGCTCTTGTCGCCGAGTTCGGGGTGGTACGACGGGAACGCCGGGGTCCACCAGAAGTAGCCGGGATAATACCCGCCGCCCTCGACCTGCAGGCCGCAGAGGCCGCTGTCGGACTTGACGCTGTGCCAGACCGGAAGTTTCAGCGCCGAACGGAAGAAGCGACCACCGACGAAACCGTCCCAGCGGCCGTTTTCGAGCGCGTTGTACTTGCGGTCGGCTTCGTCCTTCATCGCCGCCGCCGCCTCGGCCTTTTCGGAATAGTAGTTGTCGCTCGCCCGGTTCTGCAAGGCGTAGGTGATCGCCTTATCCCGGTTCAGCGGGATCAAGCTCATCGTGCCGCCTGTGATGGTCTGGTACTGCACAAGCTGATAGAAGGCCGCCTTGCGATCTGCCGGCAGCGCCGCCATGACCTTGTCGGCTTCGTCCATGATCTGCTGGTAGGCATTCGCGCGGCGCGCATTCTCGTCGCCGAAGTCCAGCATGTTGTACTGGGTCTGCCGGTTCGACAGCATCGGCCACATCGTCGACCACGTCATGAACTCCGGATAGCGGTCGAACGACAGCTTGTAGTAACACCACATGATGTCGGTGATCGCGTCCTGCTGCTCGCGGCCGAAGGTCTTGCCGGCCCAGTCGTGCAGATAGGCCTTGACGCTCTTGGGATCGTCGAAGGCATGAACGTCGAACGACAAATCGAGGAAGAACTGAGTCAGAAACTCGACCGGCTTGATCGAACCGGCGTTCACGATCCAGAAGGCCTTGGTGTCGTGCTGATAGGCCTTCGTCATTTCCTCCCAGATCAACGTCGGATCGGTAGCCCCGGCCGTGCCGTAGCTGTTGGGGGCGCCGCCGAAGACGAGGTGATAATACATGCCTGCACCGCCCGGCCGTTTGCGCTCCTCGGCGTTGCTCATCTGCATGTCGTAGCCGAAATTGTCTTCCGACCAGTCGATGATGACGTCACCCGGAAGGTGGATCTTGCCGGTGTTGTAGGCGGCCGTGATTTCCTTATAGGGGGTGAACAACTGTGGAATCTGGTCCGCCGGCTTATGCAGCACTTCGGACAGGATCTGGCGCTGGGCCGCGATTGCCTCATCGACCGCCCGCGCGGTGTCTTCCGCCGTCTTGGCGCCTTCCATCGGGAAGTCGTCCTTGTTGCGCAAGCCGATCGACCAGAGGTGGTCGTAGCCGGCCCATTTCTTCACGCCTTCGCGCCAGTACGCGATCATCCGGTCCTTGTTGAGGAACCAGTTGTACGGGCCCATCGTCTTTTCGTCCCAATCATGGGAATTGACGCGGGCCAGCATCTCGACGTGCGAGGAACCGCGGACGATGGCGTAATCGCGCGCCAGTTCGTAGTTCTTCATGTCGTCGTTGAAGACCTTTTCGGTTCCGCCCATCTCAGGCCACAACACGTTGGCCTTGAGCCGCCACATCAGTTCGAAGATGCGCGCATAGGTCTTGGGCCCGGCGCCGCCGTATTCCTTTTCGAACGTCTTGGTGGCCCAAGTGTTCATGCCGAACGAATTGAGGAAGATGCCGCGGTACTTCACCGACGGTTCCTTGGAATAGCGCGCCGATGCGTCGACCGCGATATGGTCGACCTTGTGGATCACGACATCGCCCCACCATTCCCAGGCGGAGACGCCCATCTCACGCGTCAAGTCGATGACGCCCCAAATGGTGCCGCGGGTATCGGACCCGAAGATCAGGATCGCCTTGGCCTTGGGGTTCCACGGCGCCGGGATCACCGTACGGCCATAGGTTTCCCATTTGCCCTCGATCGGCGCCGTTGCAATGTTGTTCTTCTTCAAGAGCGCCGATATCGCCGGCGAATTGGCCAGCCCGACAATCACGCCTGTACCTTTCGGCGCGGAAAAGTCGGCCGTCACCGACGGCTCCTGACCGCTCAGCGCTTTCAGATCATGCGACAGCAACTCCGCCGACTTGGCGATTGGCGTGCCGCTGGCGGAATCGTAGACGACGGCCGCCACAGTCTTGCCATCGTAAAGCACGGCGTCGGGCGACTTGGCTGCCGCCGGTATGCTTGCCGCTGCCCCGATCAGCGCCACCCAACCAAGGCAGACCGCAAAGCGAACCGCGTTCCTGAATATACCCATGTGTAACCTCCCATTACCGGTTCGAAATCAGCGGATGCATCTCACCCACGATTCCGACCGGATCTCCGTGCTGCCGCCTCAAAAAGGGATATGCCGCAGCCGGTGTTGTTTGTTGAATTCCTTGCACTGCCATTTTGCTTATTTCCGGTTGACCACCTTGGTTTCGGGAATGGGGCCGTAAGCCTGGGACGAACCGGCAAACGCGATTTCGAAGCGATCGAGAGTTACACCGGGATCAAGCGCCCAGACCGTCAGCGTGTGGCTGCCGGGGTGGAGCGCGATGTCGTGCAGTTCGGCCACCGCGGCGTTGTCGAGCACGTTCTGCCGCCACTTGGCGCCGTAATAGAGCACGCTGAAGTCGAGCACCTTCGGCGTGCCGCTATCGACCGAGACCGCGATGCGCAGCTTGCCGTCCTTGGTCGTCGGGAACACCGGGAGAGCAATGGCCCTCAGCGTGGCAATCTCGTCGATCACGTAGTTCGGGAAGCTGTAATCGCGATCCGGAGGCGTGGTGGCGAAGCGGTAGACGAGCTTCGGCGCCTTCGCCAGCGCCGCGGCATCGTCCGCGTTCACCGGCGCCATGTCGAGATCGGCCTGCACGTCGGCACCGGTATGACCGAAGCCGTCGAGCACCCGCCAGGCACCAGTCTTGCTGTCAGCATGGGCGGCATAGATCGACACCACGCCCTGCGCGTCAATGAACGACACCGACTTGTCGGGGAGCGGCGGCGCCAGACGCACATGCACGTCGATCGGCTCCTTGCCCGAACTGCATTGAACCGTGATCAGTCCTTCAGCGCCCTGCTTGGGGGCCTTCGACCAGTCGATCGACACGTTAAGGCGCTGCTCGAAGGTCTTGGTCGCCGGCGAGAAGGCGCCCGACGTACGATCGATCTTGATCCATGGTTCCTTCGGCGTGGCACTCCAGGTGGCGTCCACCGCCTGCTCGGTGAAAATGTCCATGTAGTAGCTGCGCGAGCCTAGTTCGCGGCTGTAGGTCGGCAAAGTCGGGAACCACCAGCCTTGGTCCTCGAAGAAGCCGCCACCATCGACCTGGACGCCGCAGCGGCTCCAGTCGGTCGGCATCTTCCACTTCGGCACCGCCGGCGGCAGGTAGTTTGGCAGGGTCTGCGGATAGGTGGAGATAATCGGATTCCACTTGCCGTTTTCCAAGTCCTTGTTGAAGTGGTCGGCAGCCGCGACCATTTCCGCATGTGCCTTCTCTGACTCCTCGGCATAAACGCTGGCGCTGGCGCGGCGCTGCAGTCCATAGGCGATCGACTTGTCCATGGCGAGTTGCTTGATATTCATGGCCCCGCCGGTCTTCACCGTGAACTG
>JAATGK010000067.1 GCA_015654715.1 Alphaproteobacteria bacterium | reverse complement strand
TCGCGGGGGACCGACTTACAATACCGCAGGCGCCGACCTGCCCCACTACGACCCGCTCGGATTCCGCGGCAGCGTGGCGGTCAACTATCATGTCACCGATAATTTCGCCTTCTCGCTGGCCGGCAGCATCCAGCGCCAGAAGAACGGCTTTTCGAATCTGATCTTCTGGACCGAAAACACCAACCAGCCCGACACCGGCTGGGGCGCTCCGGCCAATCTGACCGGCAAAGACCCTACCAAGATCATCACCTTGCCCGACGGCTCCACGGCGCTCACCGGCGGTAATCCGGCCCCTTGGGGCGCGACGACCGACATCAGGCTGCTGCAGCAGGATCGTTACGGCCTGGCCGGCGGGGCCGAGTGGCGGATCGCCAACAAATTGACCGTCAAGGCCGACGGACTGTGGTCGTCTTATGTGATCGACGAAAAGCAGCTCCAGCAGTTCGGCGACGCGCAAGGCGAAGTCTGGCCCAACTCCACCGGGGCCGGGTGCAGTAGCCTTTCGGGCGACTTTTGGACGGCTTGCAATAATGCGACCAATTTGTACGGCAACAGCGGCGTTCCAGGCGCTGCACCGGCCGCGGATTCGCCCTACCTGGCCCCGGGCGCGTCCTTCAAGGTCGACAGCATGGGCCATGTCGTGCAGGCCAACCTGCCGACCGGCACACTCAACGTCCAGAACAACTTCGGCCGCTACTGGCAACGCCAGACATTGGTCACGGGCGGCCTGAACTTCGCCTACGACGACGGCCCGTTGCAAGCCAAGCTGGACCTGTCGCATTCCGAAGCCTGGCGCAACAACCAGTGGCTCGACATCCAGACCGAGCCGCAACGGATAACCGGCTCGGGTTACAATATGGAAAGGGGTACAGCGCCCTATGTGACGCTCGGCTCCGATCCATCGATCCCAGCCAACAACACCCTCGCCTACTCGGGCGGCTCCCTTCAAGTTAACGACGCCTATTGGAGTCCGTCTTCGATCACCAGCGCCAGTCAGCTGACGTATTGCAACGTTGGAACGGCAAGTGGCGCCAGCGCCTGCAACATGGATGCCGGTCCGGAACAAACACGCGACCATATCTCGGCCGTCGCCGGCGATCTGTCGCGCGATTTCGAAGGCTCGTTCATCACCAAGATTTCGGCCGGCGGGCGCTGGTCGCAGCGCGCCAAGACCCATCACCAGTGGGACTACGACATCTACACGACCGGCTTTGCCACGCCGACCGCGGGTTCCGGTGCGGTCACGCTGCCGGTGGGCGATCTCGAGAGCGTCAAAATCAAAGACCTTAACGTCCCAGCAGTGTTGTATGGAAAATGGGACACCATCGCGCCGCTGGTCTTCGGTGACATGAAAAATACGCTCCCCGCCGCAATGGGCGGAACCGCCGGCAATCCCTATCTCGGCGTCGTGAATTGGGCGGACGGGCTTATCCAAGGCGCCAACGCCGCCAACGGCTTCCAAAACCAGGTCCTGGACTGGAAGGTTCAGGAAACAAGCTTGGGCGGATATTTGAAGGTCGACTTCGCCCATGACGTCGCCGGAATTCCCGTCACCGGCGGCATCGGCGTGCGTGTCGAAGACGTCAAGACCGTCAGCACCGGCAACCAAGTCGACGTTTCGACCTGGAGTCCCGTATTCTCCGCCATAAAAGAGGGCAACCACTACACCGATGCGATGCCGAGCCTCTATTTGAACGCCCATGTCGCGGACGATCAACAGGTCCGCTTCGGCGCTTCGATGTCGGTGTCGCGTCCGCCGCTTGATGCCCTGAACACAGGCTATTCGCTGTTACCGCCGGGTTATTATGGCGGCACGACAGGGTCAGGCACCGGCGGTAATCCGTCCCTGAAGCCGTTCCGCGCCGACAATGTCGACCTCGATTACGAATGGTTCTTCCACGAAGAGTCGCTACTTTCGGCGGCGGTCTACTACAAGCGCGTCTTGAACTACATCGGCATGGGCATCGATCCGAGGACGGTCGATAACATGCTGTTTAACATCGAGGTACCGGTCAACGGCAAAGGCGGCGACGTCTATGGTCTCGAACTGACGTTCCAAACGAAGTTCTATTTCCTGCCGGGCTTCCTGAGCGACTTCGGTATCTATTCGAACGCATCGTTCGCGGATTCCAACATCAAGGAATTCCATCCGGTCTCGGATCCGTATTCGATGGCCGGCCTCGCCCACAATTCCGACGAGGTCGATCTCTGGTACTATAAGAGCGGCTTCACCGCGCGCATTTCCATGAAGTACCACAGCTCCTTCACGATGATCCCGGGGTGGGCAAGCTATCAGCTCGACACCCAGGAAGCGGAGACGACATTCGACTTCCTCGCATCCTATGACTGGAACGAGCATATCGGCTTGCGCTTCGAGGCGCTGAATCTCACCGATCAAGTGCAGCGCTTCGCCGGTGGGCGTGCGGGTGCCGACGCTTTGCGCGGTTCCAACGATCCGAACGACTTGGCCAACTACGCCCATTATGGCCGTACCTTGATGTTTGACGTTTCGTACAAGATGTAACGGAAGGGGTTCGCCCCCTCCCGCTACAACAAAACCCCGAGCTACTTTCGACGGCGCCGTCCCCCGGCGCCGTCTTTTTTTGAACCGTGACGGCGGAAGAAATTGAACTGGCGAGCTATTTATCATACTAATAATGGAGCGCGCGAAAACACAACAACGGCGCGCGTTTTCGGGAGGACAAGACATGAAAAATTCGACGCGCATCGTGTTGCTGGCAGGGGCCTTCACGCTCGGCATATCGCGCCCCGCGGGGGCCGGCGATTTGCTGTTCGGCGCCGATCTATCCTTCGCTAACGAAATGAACGATTGCGGCGTCGTCTATCGCGAGGCCGGCAAACCGGCGGACCTCTACGCTCTGTTTAAGGCGCACGGCGCCAACGTCGCGCGGGTACGGCTCTGGACCGACGGCAATCCCACCAAATATTCGACGCCGGCTGATGTGACGCGCAGCCTCAAGCGTGCCAAAGCGCTGGGGATGAAGACCCTGCTCGACTTCCACTATTCCGACTGGTGGGCCGACGGCGGCAAGCAGATCATTCCGGCGGCGTGGGCGAAGATCGACGATCCGCAGAAGCTGGCCGACGTTCTCTATCACTATACCTACGACAAGCTGATCGCACTCGACAAAGCCGGTGTCATGCCGGACATGGTGCAGCCCGGCAACGAAATCAATCACGAAATCCTCGATAAGGCGGCGTGGAAGACCGGCGCGATCAACTGGCAGCGCAACGCGTTGCTCCTCAACGCGGCCATCCGGGCGATCCGCGACGCCGGCAAGAAGACCGGCACGCACCCTAAAGTGATGATCCAGATCGCCCAGCCGGAAAACAACCTGCCTTGGTACGCCGCAGCGACGAAAGCGGGCGTCACCGATTTCGACATGATCGGCATCAGTTATTACCCGAAATGGTCGACACAGTCGCTGCGCGGATTGGGCCGCACCATCAACATGCTGCGCAACACCTATCCCGGCAAAGACGTGCTGGTGGTGGAAACCGCGTATCCCTATACGAACAGGACCGACCCCGCCGCGACGGCGCTGGCCGACGACAACGCGACACCGGGCTATCCGGTATCGCCGCAAGGTCAGAAGGATTTTCTCATCGACCTCGGCCAGACGGTGATTGCCAATGGCGGCGTCGGCGTCTTCACCTGGGCGCCCGACTGGGTGCCGCAATTGTGCAAAGCCGGGGCAAAAAATGACGTCGATTGGATCTCAATGACCTTCTTCGACGGCAAAGGCGACGTGCTGCCCGCCTTCGATCATCTGCGCACATCGCTCTACCAGCGGCCGGTGAACGTGACCTTCCGCGTCCACGGCGCCGCGCCGGGCGGGACCTTCCGGCTGTGGGGCGACTTCTTCGGCGATCCCGATTCCACCTCGTTCCCGCTGACGGTGGAAAACGGCGACCTCGTCTATCGCATCACTCTGATGCCCGGAACGCCGTTGCGCTTCCAGGTGTTCGGCGATGCGGCCATGCAGAAGCCGCTGATTGCGGCCAAAGACGATGTCGTCAGCGCCACGGTAAAATCAAGCGACACCACGCTCGAATACACCCTCACCCCGGCGCACTGAGCCGACGGAGAAGATCATGCGCATCATCCCTGCCGCCGCGCTTTGCCTGCTGCTGACGATTCCCGCCCGGGCCGGCGATTTTATCTTCGGCGCTGATCTCAGCTTCGCCAACGAAATGGACGATTGCGGCGCGGTCTATAAGGACGGCGGCATGGCGCGCGACGTCTACGCTATTTTCAAAGAACACGGCACCAACGTGGTGCGTCTGCGCTTATGGAACAATCCAACCTGGACGAAGTACGGAACGCTCGCCGACGTCAAGCGCTCGATCGCGCGCGCCAAGGCGCAAGGCATGAAGGTGCTGCTCGACTTCCACTATTCCGACGACTGGGCTGACGCCAACAAGCAGATCGTCCCGGCGGCCTGGGCGAAACTCGACGACGAAGCACTGGCCAAGGCGGTTTACGGCTTCACTCACGACACGCTGGTTTCGTTGAAAGCGGCGGGGCTGGCGCCGGATTACGTGCAAGTCGGCAACGAGACCAATGTCGAAGTGATGATGCCGACCGACGCCAAAGCGTCCACCAACTGGACGCGCAATGCCAAGCTCCTCAATGCGGGCATCAAGGCCGTGCATGATGCTGATCCCAACATCAAGACGATGCTGCATATCGCCCAGCCCGAAAATGTCGAGCCGTGGTTTGCAGCAGCGACCGCCGCCGGGGTCACCAATTTCGATATGATCGGCATCAGTTATTATCCGAAATGGTCGAAGCTTTCGCTCATCGGGTTGGGTGCGGTCATCAACCGGTTGCGGTATCGCTATCCCAATACCGAAATCGTCGTGGCGGAGACCGCCGTTCCCTGGACAAACCGCTCGGCCGACAACCTTGCCAACATTCTGGGTGAAGATTCCATTCTGCTCGGCTACCGTGTCAGCGAGGACAGTCAGAAACAATACCTGGTCGATCTGACCCAAACGATCATCGCCAACGGCGGCAGCGGGCTCGTCTATTGGGCGCCCGATTGGGTTTCGACCAAATGCCGGACGCGTTGGGGCCAAGGCTCGAGCTGGGAAAACGCAACCTTGTTCGATTTCGACGGTAACACGCTGCCGGCAATCGACTATGCCCGC
>JAATGK010000354.1 GCA_015654715.1 Alphaproteobacteria bacterium | reverse complement strand
CCGGTTGCGGCGGTTAGCATCGCGCTCGGATCGGCGGACGCGTTCCGAAGCAGATTTGCCGCCGCGAAGGTTGTCGCCGTGAAGGCGCCAGTGACCGGCGTGGCGGTGGCCGGCGTATCGGCCGCACCGGCGCTTATCTTGGCGAGGAGGGCGCCAAATACTGCGTCGAGTGTGGTGGGTGTGGCAGCGGCCGGCTGAGATGCCGTCGCTGTCGTCACCGCATTGACTGTTGCCAGATCGGCCAAGGCTCAAGTCCGCCAGAGTTCCGAGGGACCAGAAGCAAGGGCTGGACCAGTTGGCCGAAGCCAATGAACGCCGCATTTTTGCGAACCTCGCCTGCGGTAAGAGGCAATGAAGGTGCGGCACCTTCTGCCGACAGGGGCAAAATCTGCCGTACCGGTGACGGCAAACCCCAGCTTTTCCGCCGCTTGGCGCGCTTAAGAACTGGCACAGGCTTTGCGATCAGTGGAACGGCGACAAAGCATTTTCGGGAAGAAGCCCGTGAGCCTGAACGGAATTATGTCGAGTGCCCTCTCCTCTTTGCAGACCAACACGTCTGCATTGAAGGTGGTGTCGCAGAATATCGCGAACCTCAACACCCCCGATTATGTGCGGCGTCAGGTCAACCTCAGTGTTCTCGGTTCTAACGGCGTTCCCGCCGGTGTGACCATCGACGACGTCACCAGGGTCACCGATCAGTACCTGCAGCAGGAGAGCCTGTCGGCGACTGCCTCGTCCTCGCAATATGATACGATGAGTTCGGTGTTCGACCAGATCAACGCGCTCTTGGGCTCGCCCGGCGACGGCAGTTCGCTCTCTTCCAAGCTCAGCGATGTGTTGAACAAGCTTGGTGCGGCGCAGCTTTCGACCGGCACCGGCTCCAGCCAGGCGAGCGTCGTCGATTCGATGAAGTCGCTGGCGACCTCGATCTCGACCATGTCGGACCAGCTTGACAGTCTGTCCAGCCAGGCCGATCAGCAGCTATCGACATCGGTCACCGACGCCGCGACCCAGATCAAGCAGATCTACGATTACAATAAACTGATCAAGTCGTCCTATCTGCAGGGCGACACCGACACCACCTATCTCGACCAGCGCGACGCCGCCTTGAATAGTCTGGCCAAAGATATGGACATCCGGGTCACCAACCAGGAAGACGGTACCATCCAGGTCACGACGCAGGACGGCATCAATCTGGTGGGCAGCGCCAGCTATGCCAAGCTCACCTACACGCCCGGCGCCGACAATGTCTACGGAACGATTACGGCCCAAGATAGCAACGGCTCGACCGGTCAGCCGATCGGAACTCCCCAGGCGCTCGACGATCATCTGACGGGCGGCTCGATGCGTGGCCTGATCGACATCCGCGACAGCACCATCGCCGGGGTCAAGAACGAATTGGGCGAGCTCGCCAAAGGCGTCGCCAACGCCTTCAACGAGGTTCACAACGAGTCGTCGGCCTATCCACCGCCCAGCGTCCTGACCGGGCGCGACACCGGCCTGCTTGCGAGCGACAGCCTCAACTTCTCCGGGGCGACATTGATCGCGCTGACCGATGCGAGCGGCGTCGAGCGGCACATGGTCGACATCGATTTCGATGCCGGCACGGTCTCGGTCGACGGCGGCGCGACGTCGGGCTTCTCCAACAACATCGGCAGCTTCACTTCGACGCTGAATGATGCGTTGTCGAGCGTCGGCGGTAACGCCGATTTCACCAACGGCGCGTTGACGGTCAATGGCGGCGACTTCCGTGTCGCGGTCGGCGATCCCGACTCGACCAATGCCTCTTCGCGCAGCGGCACCGGCTTCTCGCAGTTCTTCGGCCTCAACGATCTCTTCACCACCTCGGTGCCTTCGATCTCGAACACCGGCATGACATCCGGCGATGCGCTCGGGCTGTCGTCCAACGGCGTGATGAAATTCGTCGTCAAAAACGCCAACGGCTCGGTCGCGAGGAGCGCCGACGTCGCGATCACGGCGGGCATGACGGTCGACGATGCGGTCAACGCGATCAATTCGAGCCTCACCGGTTACGCCCAGGTGAAGCTCGATGACAACGGCGCGTTGATTACCACGATGGACAATAACTACTCGGGCTATTCGTTGCAGGTTGCCAGCGATTCCACCTTGCGCGGCACCACCGGCATCAGCGTCAGCGCGCTGTTCGGTCTGGGCGCCAACGCGCTCGGCAACGTCGCATCCGGGTTCCAGGTCAATCCCGATATCGTTTCCTCGCCGTCGCTGATTTCCTTTGCCCAGCCCAATATGTCATCGCCGACAGGCCAGATCGTGGCGTCCGGCGATTCGAGCGGGCTCTTGGCGTTGCAGGCTCTCGCGACCACGCAGTTCAGCTTCGAAAAGGCCGGTAATCTCGGGGCGCAGACGACCTCGCTGCAGAATTATGCCGGGGCCTTCTATCAGGATATCGCCACCCAGTCGGCGTCCGCCGCATCCAACAAGACCACACAGGACGACCGGCTGACCGAAGCGCAATCGCGCCAGTCCAACAACTCGGGCGTCAACCTCGATGAAGAGCTCTCGAACATGATCATGTACCAGAAAGCCTACAGTGCCGGAGCACGACTGCTCAGCACGGTCAATCAGCTCTACGATACACTTCTGGCCATTCAGTGAGGTAAGCAATGACCATCGACCGCGTCGCCACGAACAATCAGACCAGCTACATGCTTTCGCAGATTGCGAAGGCAAATGCGAAGCTGCAGCAGTCCGAGGCTCAGGTCTCCACCGGCAAGGTCTCCCAGGATTATGCCGGCATCGGCGACAAGACCGCAGCGCTCGAAGGGGCGCGAGCGGCAGCCGATCGCGCATCGGGATTCGCGGCCAACACCCAGTTTGCGGTCACCCAGACCGACCTGCAGGATACCCAGCTCACGACCTTGTCGGGTCTGGCGCAACAACTGCAGAAGGCCATCACGTCTGCGGCCGGCAATTCCGATGGTACCGGCCTGATGACTACGGCGCAGTCGATCTTCGAGCAGGCGTCTTCAATCCTCAACTCGACCGACTCCAACGGCAATTACCTTTACAGCGGCGAGAAGACCGACACCAAGCCCTTCACCGCGACCAGTCTTGCCGATCTGGCGAGTGCGGCAGATGTGGCGGATTGCTTCGACAACGGCACCGTCAAGAAGTCGGTGGCAGTCGGTGACGGCCAGACCGAGCAGATCGGTGTTCTGGCCTCCGATATGGGCACCGACCTGATGAAGTCGCTGGCGGCGCTTTATCAGCAGGACCAAGGGCAATCCCTGTCCGACAAACTTACCACCGACCAGACCGACGCCTTGACCGCGAACGTGCTGCCGTCAGCCATCACCGCCGGTACTTCGTTGAACGCGCTTGCGGCCCAGAATGGCAACACCTACACCGCCCTCAAAGGCGAGGTGACCAGCCAGCAATCGCTGAACACCCTCTATACCGGCTTCGTGTCCGACATCGAGGACGCCGACATGGCGACGGCCTTGACCAATTTGTCGAACAACCAGACCGCGTTGCAGGCCGTTTTGACCGTCACGTCGAAGCTGAACAACCTCAGCCTGCTCAACTTCCTGCCAACCACCAGTTGAGTCGGCCAACAGCGCTTTCAGGAAAAGTGGCCGCGCGCGTTGCGCGCTATTTAAGAGTAGGCGTGCAAAGCAAGCTCGGCGGCTTTCCGTTCGAAAGCGCGACAAACAAAGAATCCAAAAGCTTGCGGGGCGAGCGGCGAGCCGATAAGACGCCGCCATGATGCCTCATTCGACGCCCCCAAAGCGCATCGTCGCCGCCATGTCTGGCGGGGTCGATTCCTCGGTCACGGCCGCGCTGCTGCAGCGCCAAGGCTACGACGTGATCGGCGTCACCTTGCAGCTTTATTCCGGAGCCCCTGACCGCAAAGGCGCCTGTTGCGCCGGCAAGGACATCTACGACGCCCGCCGCGTCGCAGAGAAGCTCGGCATCCCCCATTATGTGCTCGATTACGAAGAGCGTTTCCGCCAAACGGTGATCGATGATTTCGCCGCCGGCTACGCTCGCGGCGAGACGCCTATTCCGTGCATTCGCTGCAACGAGCGGGTGAAATTCGCCGATCTGATGGAGAGTGCCCGTGCTCTCGGCGCTGAGGGTTTGGCGACCGGCCATTACGTCCGCCGGATCGATGGGCCGGAGGGGCCGCAGATGCACCGCCCCGTCGATGAGGCCCGCGATCAAAGCTATTTTCTCTTCGCTACCACCCGGCAACAGCTTGAATATCTGCACTTTCCGCTCGGCGGCCTGACCAAGCCCAAGGTGCGCGAGATCGCTGCCGAACTCGGCCTCGTCAATGCCGCCAAGCCCGACAGCCAGGACATCTGCTTTGTGACCAGCGACTACACGGATGTGGTGAAGCGCTTGCGCCCTGACGCCGGCGAACCGGGCGAGATCGTTGACGAGGCGGGGCGCGTCCTTGGCCGTCACGACGGCATCGTCCATTTCACCATCGGCCAGCGGAAGGGTCTTGGTCTCTCCGGCAACGAGGCGCCGCTGTTTGTCATCAAGCTCGACGCCGAGGCCCGCCGCGTCGTGGTCGGCCCGCGCGAGGCGCTTTTGACCCGCCGTATCGTCTTGAAAGACGTCAATTGGCTCGCCGATCCGGCCGACGCCGCGAGCTGTACCGTCAAAGTCCGCTCGATGCGCCCGCCAGTTCCCGCCCGGGTGAGCGTCCACGCCGAGGGCGCCGAAGTCGAGCTGCTGGAGCCGGAAGAGGCCATTGCGCCCGGCCAGGCGTGTGTATTCTACAAGGACTCCAGGGTTTTGGGCGGCGGCTGGATCGCTAAAGCCTAACTTCCTGCCGAAGCGGCAAGCGGCTTCTTGACAGCTTCAAAGCACCCCAATACACCCGCGCCTCCGTGGCAGCGTAGCTCAGCGGTAGAGCAGGGGAATCATAATCCCTTGGTCGGGGGTTCAAATCCCTCCGCTGCTACCAATATCCCATCCGGGATCATTCAGCGGAATTTAACAGCCGGCCTAAGTGCCGGTTTTTTTGTGGGCTTGATTGTCCCCAGAGGGTTCAGTTGGGTCCACCGGCCGCAATGGTGACGTTCCCGAGTTCGATCTTAGGCAGGGAATGAACCCACCAGCCGTGCTCGTTGAGCGAATAAACCGGCACGTAATGGACGGCGACATCCATCGGCACCACCTGCGGCAGTTGGTTGTCGAGCATCCAAACCGTACCCTCCGCCCGCACGGCCAGAACGGCGTGGAAGACTTTTAGATTAGCGTCGTTGACGATGACGATGCGTAGATCGTCCGGCGATAAGCCAAGCCGCACTAGGCTGAAGTATTTGAAGATCGCGTAGTCTTCGCAGTCGCCGCCGCGGGCGATGAACTCACCCGGCGTCGCCCAATAATCGGGGACCTTCCAATTGACGTAATCCTCGACGTAGGGCTTGGCGTTGGCCCACTGGTTGATAGCGTTGAGCTGTACCAGCCGCGGCTTGTTGCGGAGGCTGTCGAGAAACGCGGTCCAGACCGGCGGAATGCAGGTACGGTTGTTGGCGCAGGCCCGCGAACGCGCGGGATCGGAGCGTGACGAGACGGGCGCGGCATTAGCCTGCGCCGCCGCCATGTCGGTCAACACCTGCTGCCAGAAGGGGAAAAAAGCGAACCCGTGGGCTCCGGGGGTGCCGTTCTTGAAGACGGAATTGGACGCGGCGCTGGCCGGCGCCGCCATCAGCACCGCTGCAAATATTGTTGTCAGGATCAAACCCGGCCGCATGGCACTGGCGCTTCAAATGGTTCCGCTGGCGCCAGTGTGATCGGGTGCAATTAAAGTCGCGTGCTACGGCCGCGCGTAATTGCCAGTATTCCGGCAACAGTTTATTAGCCTTGTTTGTCCGGCCCATAGGACTGAATGCGTGTCGGCCTTTGGCAACATCAATCTGAAGCATGCAGGATGGGGCGCCGCGGTCTTCGGCATCGTCCTGGCGTTGGTGGCTGGTGTTTTCCTGGTGGCGGAAAACCAGCGCAGCTTTGAGATCGGCCGCTGGCAGGCAAGGTTGCGCGCGGGCAGCGCCGAGCCGGCCCGCCGGGTCGGCGACTGGGTGGCGGACAGCCGCCGCCAATTGCGTTCCGTCGCGGTCAATCCGACGGTGCAGATCTATCTTGCGGAGCGCGCCACGGCGAAGTCCTCACTGCGGGCGGCGCCGGAAGAGCAGGCACAAGCGCTTTTCCTGCAAAGCTATGTCGCCAGCTTGGGCATGCGGGGTGCGTTTGCCGCCAATGATACTGCGGGGGCGGGCCTGGCAATCCTGGATGCGCATCGCCGCGTCGTTGCGGCCACGGCCGGCTATTTGCCGCCGCCGCGCGTGGTGGAGGCGCTGATCGCCACGCTGAAAAACGGCGAGGCCGGGCCGGGTGTGACCGGTGTGAACGGGATGGCACAGAGCGTGTTCCTGGCCTCTGTCCTGCCGCTGCAGGGATTTGGAGCTGCGCCTATCGGCTATGTGGTCGGGGAGCGGGCCTTCGGCGCGGGCTTCTGGGCTTCCGACGGCTCGCCGGTGGCAATCGACGGGGGCCATGAAAGCCTCATCTCGGTCGGTCGCAACGGCCGCCTTGTGCTGCTCGGCACTTCGTCCAAGGCGCTCGGCCGGATCGCGCAATCGGGCGAATTTGCAGCGGCGCGGACACCGCTGCGCCTGCGGCGGGCGGCGGATCTGGCCGGCAACGATGCGCTGCATCTCGGCGTTGCGGTGCAGGAGGCGCCGTGGGTGCTGGTGGAATCGGTCCCGGCAAAGACCGCTCTGGCCGGCGTCGAGGACCGCATCAGCGGCCTCATCTTGATTCTGCTTCTGGCGCTGGCGGCCATCATCGCCGCCATCCTGGCCTTATGGCGTCACGCGGCGGCACAGCAGATGGCGGCGGCGCGCGCGGCCAGCGTGAAGCTCTATCGCGGGGTCGCCGAGCTGCTGCTGCTTGCCATCGACCAGCGTGATCCCAGGGCGGCGGCACATTCGCACCGTGTCGGATGCCTGTCGCGCGCCGTGGCGGCGAGGCTCGGGGAGAAGGGCGCGCCACTCGATGCGATCGAACTGGCCGGGGTGTTGCTGAATGTCGGCAAACTGTTCGTACCCGCCGCGCTGCTCACCAAATCCGAAGCGCTGGAAGCCATGGAACGCCGGCAGTTCGAGGAAGGTTCCAGCCGCTGGCTCGATCTGTTGCGCCGGATGCCCTGCGAACTGCCGCTCGAAGAAATCTTGCACTCGGCATATGGCTTGATGCAGGGCAATCGCGGCCCGGCACACCCGGGCGCATTCATTATTGCCGCCTGCAACATGGCCGT
>JAATGK010000213.1 GCA_015654715.1 Alphaproteobacteria bacterium | reverse complement strand
CACGCCGTATGGCGCTTCGACGCTCACCGGTGGCGATGGTTCGCGCCAGCCGAGCGAAAACGAACTCGCCGGCGCCCGCTATCAAGGCCGCCGCATTGCCGAGGTGGCGAAGAAACTGCACGGATAACTTTTCTGCCCCCGCGCTTTCTGCCCCTGCGGGGGCAGAAAACGCGCCGCGTGCCTATTCCGTCTTGAACATCTTCCGCGACAGCCAGATCAGGCCTGCGAACACCGCCAGCGCTACGCCTGCCGCCATCGCCTTCAGTTCGATCGACCATCCGTTCTGTGCGATCGAACCGATCAGATAGCCCGAGAACAGCAACACCGGGGCCCAGATGACGGCCGACACGATGTTGGCGACGTAGAACGGCACGACCGGCATCCGGCACATGCCTGCCGCCAGCGGCACGAAGGCGCGCAGCGGCCCGAAGAACCGCCCGGCGAAGACGCTCGGCCAGCCCCACTTCTTGAAGAAGATCACGCCGCGTTCGAGCGCTTCGGGATGGCGGGAGAAGGGCCATAACTTCGGCAAGGCGGGGCCGAACTTCTGGCCGATCCAGAACGAGATGGCATCGCCGAGCACCGCGCCGGCCGCGCCCGCAGCGGCGGCGGACACCGGGTCGATCAGTCCGGCCTGCACCAAGGCGCCCGCCGCCACCAGGATGGCGAAACCGGGAAAGAGGAAGCTGACGAAGGCAAAGCTCTCGGCGAAGGCGGTCAGGCCGATCACCGCCACGGCCATCTCGGGATGGGTGCGGATGAACACGAGAACTTCGGTGGTCAGATGCTCCATGCCTTGCGGGCCGTCCTGCTGCTGCCGTCAGGGGATTAAGTGGGGGCGGGACGGCAAACTTGCCAACCCTTTGGCGACAAATCCTGTCATTTTGCCGCAGGACGGGGGAAAAGCCCGCGTCGAGGCCCCAGCTCGTGTGGGCAGGGCGCACCTGTCTTGTTACCAAGGCCTAATACGTTTATCTCTCGCCCGCTCATCTGGACACTTAACTTCATGCCTCTGCTCAGATTTCTCCCGGAAGCCACGAACATCAACTTCATCGGCGCGCGCTATTACGCGTTTGCGCTCGACGGGCTTCTGCTTCTGGTGTCGATCATTTCGATCTTCACGCACGGGTTCAATCTCGGCCTCGATTTCACCGGCGGCGTCGAAGTGCAGGCGAAGCTGCCCTACACGATTTCGGTCGATCAGGTGACGCAGATTCGCGACCAGATCGGCGCGCTACAGTTCAACGACCAGGTGATCCAGACCGTCGGCGGCGGCCCGTGCTCGACGCCGCAGAATTCCTGCGTGATGATCCGCGTCCAGCCCAAGGCGAACCAGGACTACAACACCGCGGCGCAGACGATCAAAAACAAGCTGGGTCCGAAATATACCTACCTCAATGTCCAGGTGATCGGTGCCAAGGTGTCGGGTGAGCTGCTCCACGCCGGCATTTACGCCGCGGTTCTGGCGGTCATCATGATCGCGCTGTGGGTGGCGTTCCGTTTCGAATGGCAATACGGCATCAGCGCCGCCATCGCCACCGGCCACGATGTGTTCGTGACGGCCGGTCTATTCAGCCTGCTGCATCTCGATTTCACGCTGACCTCGATCGCCGCGCTGCTGACTCTGGCGGGCTATTCGATCAACGACACCGTAGTGGTGTTCGACCGGATTCGCGAGAACCGGCGCAAGTACAAACGCATGCCGCTGGCCGATCTGATCAACCTGTCGACCAACCAGATGCTGATGCGAACGATCCTGACTTCGGTCGCCACCGCCTTGTCGATCATCCCGCTTTATTTCTACGTGCCCGCGCTGGGCGAGTTCACCGGCTCGATCCTGTTCGGCATCGTGGTCGGCACCTTCTCGTCGACCTACGTCGCCGCCGCGCTGCTGCTCTATCTGCCCAAACCGGCCGGCAGCATCGAAGAAAAACCCGCGGAAGCGTTAACACGCAAATAGCGAGTAGGGGCTTGACCGGTTCGTCTGGTCAGGCCCCTTTTCTATTCGCTATTCGCTATTCGCTATTCGCTATTCGCTATTCGCTATTCGCTATTCGCTATTCGCCGTTTCTTACAGCGGGAACCAGTCGCGCTTTTCGGTGAATTCCTGGTACTGCGCATTGACGCCGGCGCGCAGGCCGACGCCGGTGCGCATCGGGGCCAGCGTCACGCCGCCCGCGCGCATGTAGAGCACGCCGATGCCGGCGATGAAGTAATAGGAGCCTTCGACGCCGGGGAAGCGCTGGAACAGATGCTCTTCGCGCTTCAGATTGTAGATCAGGGTGAAGACCTTGGAAGCATTGCCGCCGATGTCGAAACCGATCGACGGACCGCGCCAAAACACCTTCTTCGGTTCGTGGCTCTTGCGGATCAGCCAGCCCGAGCCATAGCGCAGTCCGACCACGAACGCGCCGGAGCCTTCGTCGCCCTTGACGTAGGCGTCGGGGCGGCCCTGATCCCGGAACACGCGCTGCACTGCCTTGGCGGTGGCTTCGGTGGTGATGCCGAAGAAATCGGCGGCCGAGCGGGTAATCTCGTTTTCGCTGAAGGTCTCGTCGTCGCTTTCGCGCTTTGGTGGACTGGCGCCGTTATCGTCATCGGCGAAGGCGGGGATCTGGGTCAAACCGCCGGCGAGGGCGCCCCAAATCAATCCGTGCATCAACTCACGCCTTTTCATCAACGGTACTCCTTCTTCTGACGGCCGGACGAATCAGTGAACCCGAATCATCGCGCAAACCCGGCCTGCCGCCAACGCCCCCCGCGTGATCTCCCGCGCCCCTCCGGAAGTGAGGGGCGGGGGTAGGGCCATGGCACCTGCCAAATTTGGCAGCCTCATGTTGGCCGCGCGCTTATTCGGCGCCGATCCGGGCTGCGGCCGTTAAATCGTTGTCATTGACGCGGCTCCTCGTAGGGACAACCAGCCGTTGCCGTAGCGACTCGCACCGGTCTTGCGGCAACCACGCAGGCACGGGGCGTTGCCGCCCGCCGATTGGGTATATGCCGAGCCTTATGCTGGCGGAATCAGGTGCTAGGCTCTCACCTTGCGTTTGCACCGGAAGAGCGGTTTTGCTGTCCCGGAACGATCCACGGTTTTGCGCGTTGTTTCTGCGGTTCGCATCGCTTGCGCCCACAGGTTAGCATTGCGCGAAGCCAAGACGGAGTAATCCCATGTTGAAACGAGCTTCTTTGATTCTGGCGTCCGCTCTTCTCGCGCTGAGTGCGGCGACGGTTGCGGCCAATGCGGACCGCTGCAGCGGACGCAATCACAACACCGGCACGGTGGTTGGTGCGGTCGGCGGCGGCTTGATCGGCAGTGCCATCACCCACGGCAGCGCCGTCGGCGTGGTTGGCGGTGCGGTGGCCGGCGGCCTGGCCGGCAATGCCGTTGAGCGCGACAGCGACTGCAACCGCGGCGCTCGCCGCCACTATCGCCATAAGGTCTATTACTACGACAACCAGCACCGCCGCCATTATCGCTACGAGTAACAATCGCCGTCACCTCCCCCTTGTGGGCAGGGCTATTGCATATGGCTAAGCAGGCTGAGGAGGAATGTGTCGTCCCAGCCTGCGGACTTGATTTTCTGGCGGATAGAGAACTTGGCCGGATGGGCTCGCAGGATATTGAGAGCGAGCTTTCT
>JAATGK010000348.1 GCA_015654715.1 Alphaproteobacteria bacterium | reverse complement strand
TGGTGATGGCGGCGTCGAACTTGCCCGCCGCGACCAGGGCGACGCGATAGGCGATCGAGTTCGGGTTCTCGACATGCATCGGCGGCCACGGCTGCTCCCAGCGCGGATGGTTGAACGTCGCCTTGCTCGCCAGCATGTTGCAGCCTTCGAGGTTCGCGGCCGCCGAAACGTGGAGGCGCGTGCCGTTGAGAAAAGCGCCGTCACCCGCCGCGGCGGTGAAGCATTCGTCCGTAATCGGATTATAAACGCAGGAACTCACCGGCCGTTCGTTCTCCACCACCGCGACGCAGATGGTGAAATGTGGGCGGCGTTTAACAAAGGCGAGGGTGCCGTCGATCGGATCGACCACGAAGATGCGGCTGGCCGAGAACCGCGAGCGGTCGTCTTCGCTTTCTTCCGACAGCCAGGCGTAATCCGGCCGGGCGGCGCGCAAATGCTCGGTCAGATATTTGTTGACCGCCAGATCGGCTTCGGTCACCGGACTGCCGTCGGATTTGCTCCAGGTCTTCCAGTGACCGGCGAAGATTTCGCGCGCAATGGCCCCGGCCTCACGCACGCTTCGTTCGATGAGTTCGAGATCAGGCGCCGGCAACGGTCATCCCCTCGATGCGAAGGGTGGGGGCATTGGTGCCATAACGGAAGACGAGATCGCTGGCGGGCGTAAGCCTCAGGTACATGTCTTTCAGATTGCCCGCGATGGTCACTTCCGAAACCGGATACGCGATCTTGCCGTTCTCGATCCAGAAGCCCGAGGCGCCGCGGCTGTAATCGCCGGTGACGGAATTGACGCCCATGCCCATCAGTTCGGTGACGTAAAAGCCTTCCTTGATGTCGGCGATCAGTTCCTCAGGGCTCAGCGCGCCCGCTTCCATATAGAAATTGGTGGACGCGGGATGCGGCGGGCCGCCGGTGCCGCGCGCGGCATGGCCGGTGGTTTCCAATCCGAGTTGCTTGGCGCTGGCGCAATCGAGCAGCCAGGTCTTGAGCACACCGTTTTCCACCACCGCCATTTTGTGATTGGCGACGCCTTCGCCGTCGAACGGCTTCGAACGCAGGCCGCGGACGCGATGGGGATCGTCGATGATGGTGATGCCGGGGGCGAAGATTTCCTCGCCCATGCGGTCCTTCAAGAAGCTGACGCCGCGGGCGATGGCGGCGCCCGAAATGGCGCCTGCCAGATGGCCGATCAGCCCTGCCGATTCGCGCGGATCGAACACCACCGGCACGGCTTGGCTTTTGGCTTTGCGCGGATGGAGCCGCGCCACCGTGCGTTCGCCCGCCCGCTTGCCGACGGCTTCCGGCGAGTCCAGATCCTCGGCGCGGCGGGCGCTGCTATAGTCGTAATCGCGCTCCATCTCGGTGCCTTCGCCCGCCAGCACCGCGACGCTGATCGAGTGGCTGGTACCGGCATAACGGCCGAAGAAGCCTTCGCTGGTGGCGAGCGCGATGGCACTGCGGCTGAACCCGGCGCCGCCGCCTTCCGAATTGGTGATGCCGCGCACTGCCAGCGCGGCGCCCTCCACGGCGCGGGCCTGCTCGACCAGCCGTTCGGCCGAGGGCTCGTCGGTGTCTTCGAGATCGAGGACGGGGATGGACTTGGCCAGCCGGTCACGCGGCGCCAGACCGGCGAATTTGTCTTCCGGCGCCAATTTGGCCATCGCGACGGCGCGGCCGGGCAGGGCGAGAACCGCCTCTTGCGACAGATCGGTCGACGAGACGAACGCCACTTTCTGGCCGACGAAGACCCGAAGGCCGATGTCCGAAGCCTCGGAACGCTCGACATCCTCCAGCTTTCCCAGGCGATAAGACACGCTGGCCGAAACGTTTTCGACAAACAGCGCATCGGCGGCATCGGCACCGGCCTTTTGGGCGGCGGCGATCAGGTCCTGCAACAGGGCCTCATAAGGGGCGATCATGCCGCCCGTTTTGGCCCGGCTGAGGCGGGAAGGCAAGGTGAAGGGGCGGCAGAGAGACGTGGATGGGGCAGGTCAGCACTGCTGCCCCTTTCTGCCCCCGCGGGCGGCGGGGCCTCATCACCTCCACATAGACCGCGGGGGAAGTCCCGGCGAAGCCGGGGAAGGGGGCTGCTTTACGCGGTCTAGCGAAGCGGGGCTGCCGGAATGGAATTCGAATCCTTCTGAATGGCACGAGGCGATATTTTTGGAGATGAGCACCAGTCGATACTCGGGAAATCGGACACGATGTCATTGACAATTATATAAATATATGTATAACTATAACATGCGCGACGGTGTACCAAAAGAACTTGTCTGGGTCGGGTCGAGCCGTAAGGACATGCGGGAATTTCCATCCGCCGTCCGGCGCGTTTTCGGTGTTGCACTGTTCGCGGCCCAGCTTGGGGAACGGCCCCCCGAAGCAAAACCCTTAAGCGGTTTCGGCGGTGCGGGCGTTCTGGAATTGGTGGAAGATCACAACCGAGGCACCTACCGGGCAGTCTACACGGTTAGGTTCGCCGACAAGATATATGTGCTGCACGCCTTTCAGAAAAAGTCCAAGCGCGGGATAGCAACCCCGAAACAAGACATCGCGCGCGTCCGCGAACGCTTGAAAATCGCCGAAAGCCTGTACGCCAGCGAAAACAAGAAGGATCCGTCATGAAGAACGATCACGAAAAAAGCAGCGGCAACGTCTTCGCCGACCTCGGCCTGCCGAATTCCGAGCAGGAGATGCTTAAGGCGAAACTGACGGTGGAGATTTACCGGCTGATCAAGGAACGCAAGCTGACCCAGACCAAGGCGGCGGCCTTGCTCGGCACGACGCAGGCGCAGGTTTCCGCCCTGATGCGCTGCCGGCCGGTATCGGTTTCCGTCGGCCGGTTGATGGAATTTCTGATCATCCTCGGCCGCGATGTCGAGGTGACCGTGAAGCCCGCCGCCAAGCGCAAAGCCGGTGCGATGTCGGTGACCGTTCTGGCGGCGTGAAAGGCGCTGGGGGCATTTTGCGCGGCGACGTTTCTATAAGTATGCTGTTGCTAACGAAGATTCAAACCTATTGTAACGTGATGGTATGACCCTGTTCACGCTTACCAGACAAACGATTTATCAGGTTCCAAAAGGCCTTACGCTGGAGGAGTATAAATCTCGCATTCCAGATGCTGGCCATCGCCGCCATTTGTGTTTTGCTCTCGACTTTGACACGAGGGCCACAATACTCCAAACCAAAATTGAGAACCATTGGGAAGACAAAATCCAATTACAGTGGCACGAAAAACAGCAAAACATAAAGCGAGGGCTTATCCACGAATTTGGTGAACTGAATTCTGATGAAAAAATCGAAAATTTCGAAGCGCTTGATTCAAAGCCGATGTCGATCGTTGCCTACCACAATGTGCTTTTCCAACAGGTACGCAATGCCTTTGTGATGGGACAGTACTACCCAGCCGTTGTTGGTGCATGTGCTCTGGGGGAGCGTATCCTCAATCATC
>JAATGK010000487.1 GCA_015654715.1 Alphaproteobacteria bacterium | reverse complement strand
GACCTGCATATCGTGCAGAACAGCGTCACGGCGGACCTGGCGGAACTGACTGCGGTGTTCGAAATCGTCGCCGACGACGCCGGTTCGGCTGTGGTCGATCTCATCAGCCCCAGCGATCCGGCGATCAAAGCCCACAGTCAAATCCAGCTGCAGCCCGGCACCAACACGGCCGAACTCAAGTTCACTGTCGCCAAGCCGCGGCGGTGGTGGAGTAACGGGCTCGGCGAAGCCTTTCTCTACGCGTTCGTCGGGCATTTGGTGACCGCGCGTGTCAGCGACCGCCGCATCGTCCGAACCGGCCTTCGCTCGTTGAAGCTGGTGCAAAAGCCGGATGCGGACGGCACCAGCTTCACTGTCGAATTAAACGGCGTGCCGGTCTTCATGAAGGGCGCCAATTACATCCCCAACGACAATTTTCTGCCGCGCGTGACGTCGGCCGTCTATGAACGCGTGGTGCGGTCGGCTGCCGACACTCATATGAACATGCTGCGGGTGTGGGGCGGCGGCGTCTATGAGGACGATATCTTCTACGAGCTCTGCGATCGCTACGGCATCCTGATCTGGCACGATTTCATGTTCGCTTGCGTGATGTATCCGGGCGATCAAGCCTTCCTCGACAACGTCCGGCAGGAAGCGATCGATAACGTTCGGCGCTTGCGCAACCATCCTTGCATTGCGCTGTGGGTCGGTAACAACGAGATCGACACCGCCTGGCAAAATGACGTGCCCGGCGCTGGCTGGAAATGGAAGGAGGCCTACAGTCAGCCCCAACGTGACGCGTTGTGGGCGACCTATCGGACGATCTTCTATCAGATCCTGCCGCAGGTGGTGAGCCAACACGATCCGCAGCGGTTTTACTGGCCATCGTCACCGCTCGCCGCTTGGGACGGCAAGGACAGCGTGCGCCATGCCGACCTGACCACCAAACTACAGTCCGGCGACATCCATTCTTGGGGGGTGTGGTGGGCGGAACGGCCGTTCTCCAGCTACCGCTCCTACATCGGCCGCTTCATGAGCGAATACGGCTTCCAGTCATTCCCCGAGTTTCGATCGGTCCAAGCCTTCGCTCAGCCGGGCGATTACGACATCTTCTCCGACGTATTGAAGGCTCATCAGCGTTCCTCCATCGGCAACGGCACGATCAAGCTCTACATGGAACGCGACTACAAAGTGCCCGCGAACTTCCGCCAGTTTCTCTATGTCGGCCAAGTGCTACAGGCCGAAGGCGTTCGCACCGCGATGGAAGCGCACCGCGCCCGCATGCCATCCTGCATGGGATCGCTGTTCTGGCAGATCAACGACTGCAGGCCGGTAGCCTCATGGAGCAGCATCGATTATTTCGGCCGCTGGAAAGCGCTGCAGTATTTCGCCCGCAAGGCCTTCGCCCGCGAGTTGGTGACGTCCTGGCTCGATGGCGACACGGTAAGAATCAGCGTGGTCAGCGACCGCTTGACGGAGCAGCCCGCGGTTCTGACCCTCAAGCTGATGGATTTCCGCGGCAAGGTGCTGAAGACGGTTCGCCAATCGCTGACGCTGATGGGAAACGGCGTCGCAGCCTTCACGATGGCGGCGACGGATCTGTTGATGGGCGTGGCACCGGAAACTGTCGTGTTGCATGCCATTCTCACCGCCAAGCGCGCGGTGCTGGCCGAGGATCTGCTCTACTTCCGACCCGTCAAGGAGCTGGCGCTGCCGCGCGCGTCCGTCGGGGTGACGGTGAAGGATCTCGGCGGCGAGCTTGCCATCGGCGTGTCGTCGCCGATGCTGGTCAAGAACCTCTTTCTCAGCAGCGACGAGGTCGACGGCTTCTTCACCGACAACTACTTCGATTTGTTGCCCCACCAGACCAAGCTCGTGCGCTTTAGGCCGTTCAGCCAAGTGAGCGCCAAGGCGCTCGAAAAGAGCTTGAAGACGATGCACATGGCCGAGATCGAATAGCCGCCGTTATTTGACGAAGTAACCCGCGACCTTCCACTCGTTGTTTTCCATCTTCATGATCACTGTCTCGGTGGCTTCGGCGTTCATGGCGAACTTGGTATGGACGACGATCACCAGATAGTGGCCGAAGGGCGCATTGGGCAGAGTATCGGTCGGGGTGACTTGCGTAGCCCCGCGCGAAATGGCCGGGCCGACGGTGTCCCGCACGGCCTTGATCATCGGGCTCCATTGTTCCTTGGTGATCTTCGACTGGAAGAAGGCGCTCGCCGTCGTCCAGCTATCGTCGTATTTGCCCGCATCGACCAGCGCGAGCCAGCCATTGCAGGCATCAGCATAAGTGGATTGCGCCAGCGCGGCCGCCGGCAGCAGCAATGCGAAAGCAAGGGCAATAACCAGCTTCATGGCATGACCTCGTCGTTGTGGATAATCCCCTAGTTGACCCCACTGTAACATTCATTATATGAATAGTGAATATAGTGGCAAGGTTATTCGTCGGCCGTTGAGGCAGCGAAGGGGGCAACCATGTTTATGGGCCATTACGGCGTTTCGTTCGCGGCCAAGCCGGCACATCGGCGTCTACCGTTATGGCTTCTGTTCGTTGCCGTGCAGTGGCTCGACATCTGGTGGGCGGTGCTGGTGATGCTGGGCGTCGAGAAGTTTCGCGTCGTTCCCCACCTGACCGAAGCCTTCAGCCTCGATCTCTATTATCTGCCATACACCCACAGTCTTTTCGGCGCCTTGGTGCTGTCGGCACTTTTGGGCGGGTTGAGCGCGCCATTTTTCAAACCGCACGGACGGACATTTCTCGTCGTCGCGCTGGCGGCGTTTTCGCATTGGCTGCTCGACCTCGTTGTGCACATCCCCGACCTGCCGCTGATCGGCGACCACTACAAGGTCGGCTTCGGTTTGTGGCGCCATCTCTGGCTCAGCTTCCCGCTGGAACTGGTAGTGCTGTGGGGTGGAGCATTGCTCTATGCACATTATGTAAAGGCCACTTCGGTGTGGGGCGCTATCTGGCTTTGGGTGTTCGTCGCTGCCTTGACCTTCGAAGAGATCAACGTGTCCTTCGGATTGGTGGGTCCGTTCTTTGCGGAACCGGCAGCGATTGCAGCCCTTTCGCTCAGCATCTATCTCCTGGTCGCGCTGCTGGCGGGACTGGTGGGCCTGACCCGCAAAACCGGAACCTGATGCGGCAAACGCCTGACATGGACCCCTGACGCCCGTAGCCTATGGCATAGCCGACAGCATGAAATGGTCCATCCGGGGCACGACCGGCTTCGCAGCGCTTTACTTCCATACCCGAAGCTCAACGGGCTGTTCCGTAAGGCCGCTCTCTTCCTTCAGCTGTCGAAGGTTCGAGATGGGCCGGGGGCGAGGGTACAATAACGATTTCCACCCGCTGCTTGCGCCCGTCGCTCTGCAGATAGCGAAATCTCGTGACCCCCGAGGCCATCAGATCGCGCAGTCTCGCGCGGTAGCCTGGCGCTCGACACCCAAGCACTTCGTATTCGAAGGTACCATCCTTGCCGAGGGAGAATGCCTCCTGAATGGTCCTACTCAGCGATTTCAGCGATGTGATGTTTGGTACGGCGGTCTCGAGCCAGACGGCGGGATCGCCTTCCAAATGCACCATTCTCAAGAGGACGACATTCATCACGCTGGCTGCCCGCAGTGCAGGAACAATGCATCCTAAGATGTAAAGTGCGGCCCCTGCAACGCCTAGTAAATGTCTTCGCGATGCCTCCTTGCTTGCGAATACCCATCAGAACAAGGCGCAGCAGAAGTAATTTTCCTCAAGCCTGCCCGGTGCGCGACCTCTTTCCCGCTCCATAGGGCGGTTCTTACACTCGGTTTACATTGGGTTTTGCACCGCCCGCTTCTCGGTTGGTTCGCTGGCATAGCGCGGCAAGCTCCTCGGGGCTCCCGTCAGAGAGACTGCGAACGGCACTATTTGGAGCGTATTAGTGGGAAATCAGTGTTGGTCGGCGCGGGTGCAGCAAAAGGTCTTCTGTGACCCCGCCGATCATCCATTCGCGCAGTCGCGTATGGCCGTAGGCGCCGGCCACGAAAAGACCTGCGCCGATCTCTCGCGCAATGCCCTCAAGTTGGTTCCATTCGGCTTTTTGAAAGGCTTCCACGCGCATCGTCGCTGCAATCTCGTGGCTCTGAAGCCAACCGATGACTTCGGTCACGTGTCGCTTTGCATCGGGCAGATCTCGGGCTGAAGCGATTTCCACCACCACGACCTGCTTGGCCAGGGCCAGCAAAGGAAGCGCGTCCGCAACCGCGCGCCGGCTCTCTCGCGTATCCTTCCATCCGACCATGACGGTGTCGAGGTTCGCGGACTGAATGCCGGGCGGCACCAGCAAGACCGGTCGGCCGGCATACATCACGATATCGCCGACGCTTAGCTCTTGGCGCTGATCGACGAAAGGTCCGTCAAAAACCGGACTTGTAATCAGGATATCCGCGGCGCGCGCTTGGCGGGCCACGTATTGGGATCGGGAGTTGCTCGTTATTGTCGAGCGCCAATGCAGGCTACGGGCGCGGTTCTGAAGCGCTGCGCGGAACTGCTGTTCGGCATCCAAGATCAGGTTTTCGGTAAGTCGGCGGTCGATGGTGACGAGGTCCTCGTCGGCCCCCTGAACCGTGTATTGCGGCAACATCGTGAGATAGGCCTGCGATGCTTCTTTGCACACGGCAACACCAATCACTTCGGCATTAAACCGCTCCGCAAGGTTGCCAGTGATTTTGAGCAGACCTTCGTTTGACACTCCAAGCTTCAGATGTACCAACAGCGTCGAATATCTCATTTTTTGCCTCAACTTCGCGCCCAGACGCCATCGTACACTCATAAAGTCCGGGAACCAGAAACAATTTAAGCTGATCTGCATGGCCTGGAAATTGGCCGGTGCCATGGTCCGGAATTGCGATAGACCCAGATCCACAATTAGCCGTTGTGGTGCCGTGAGCGCGGTACATCCTGAACGATGGGTCCCTTACCGACGCTCTGCTATTCATGCGCCAAAAAGGTCGAAGCGGGAAGCGCTTACGGGCAAACTTTTAGTACATGTTACCGATACCACTTCCAGTGCAGTGGCTTAACTGGGTCGACTGCGACGAAAAGAACAAATGCCTCAGGGAGGGTTGAAAATGCTTTGTTCACTACGCGGCCACGTGCCGCTCAGTACGCATTTTGCTCGCGGTTTGTTTGTGGTGATGCCTTTTTTTGTTTCGCTCGCCATCGCTAGTCCGAGTTTTGCGCAATCGGATCACTTCAAGAATTCGGATGCGCCGCGCCTGCCGGCGAAGGTTGTGCGCGTCCTGACGCCGGAACAACAGGCGCGGGCTGATGCCGGCAAGAAAGAACATGACCGCGAATTGGCTGTGCTGGGCATCAAGGCGCTGCGCGTCGATCGCAATGCGTTCGATCCCGATGCGCCCAATGCCGCCAACTATGACGAAGCGGCCGCCAATCCGTATCCGCGTCCGTCCGACGTGCTGCGCATGAACGGCGGCGCCGAAACGGCAACGCCCGCCGAGTGGTGGGCCGAACGTCGGCCTGAGATTGCCGAAGCGCTCGAGCGCGAAGTTTACGGCCGCGTCCCGGCCAACGTGCCGGGCGTCACATGGCGCTTGGTCAACACCACCAACGACACGGTGGAAGGCCACAAGGTCACCACCAAGCACCTCATCGGCCACGTCGATAATTCGGCGTATTCGGCGATCACCGTCGACATCGGTCTCGACTTGGTATTGCCGGCGAACGTCAAAGGTCGCGTTCCGGTGACTGTGGAGTTCAGTTCGCGGCGGATTGGTGCGCCTCGGCCGAAGCTGCCGACCGACCCCACCGATCCCGACTGGCGCAAGCAGATTCTGGATCTTGGCTGGGGTTACGCGCTGTTGGATCTCGTTTCGATCCAGCCTGACGATGGCGCTGGACTTAGCGAAGGCATCATCGGCCTTACCAACAAGGGCCAGCCGCGCAAAATGGACGACTGGGGCGCGTCGCGGGCGTGGGCCTGGGGTGCGGACCGTGCCATCGACTATCTTGTCACCGATCCGCATGTCGCAGCCGATGAACTCAGCGTCGAAGGCATGTCGCATTTCGGCAAAGGGGCTATCGTCGCGATGGCCTTTGACCAACGCTTTGCGGTGGGCTTCATCAGCTCGTCGGGCGCCGGCGGGGCCAAGATTCTGCGTCACTACTATGGTGAAACAGTCGAAGACCTGTCTCAGCCGGGCGAGTTCTTCTGGTTTGCCGGTAACTTCATGAAATATGCGGCCGATCCGTTGACGCCCAACGATCTGCCGGCGGATGGCGATGCGCTCGTCGCCCTCTGCGCACCGCGTCCGGTCTTCATCGCCGGCGGTGCCAATCCGCTGGGCGATGCCTGGGTCGATGCGCGCGGCATGTTCATGGCCGCCGCTGGGGCCGGTCCGGCATACACGCTGCTTGGCAAGAAGCCGCTGGAAACGGATCAGTTCCCGCCACTGGAGACGCCGTTGTTGGCGGGCGACATTGCGTTCCGCCAGCATCATTACGGCCATACGCCCGCTCCGAACTGGAAATGGTACCTTCAGTTTGCGCAGAAATATTTCCACATCGAAAAAGCGTCCGCGCATTAACGCCCAACTCCAACCTCGAGGCGGTCACATTGGCGACCGCCATCGACGCGAGCGTATTGTGGAAAGTTGCAGTAGTGCCTGGCACGAGATATGTGCCAGGCACTATCTGTGTCGCCACCGTCTCGGTGTAGGCCCATCTGGAACGCCGCAACGGGCCGGAAAATCGGCGAAGGCCGTTAAGACCTTTCCAGCACACGGCTGAGGGCACTCTGCGCATCACCTTGTATTTGCTTAAGGTGATCGGCGCTGCGAAAGCTTTCCGCATAGATTTTATAGACGTCTTCGGTTCCGGACGGCCGCGCCGCAAACCAGCCGTCTTTCGTCACCACTTTAAGGCCGCCGATCGGTTGGTTGTTGCCTGGGGCACGGGTTAATCTTGCTTCGATGGGCTCTCCGGCAAGTTCCTTCGCATCGAATTGCTCCGGGTTTAGACTGGCGAGAACCTTTTTCTGGTCCTTCGTGGCCGGGGCATCAATCCGCTGATAAAAGGAGCGGCCGAGATCGGCCGTGACCGAATCATAGAGTTTCTGCGGATCATGGCCGGTGCGCGCGGTTATTTCGGCAGCAAGCAGTCCCAAAATCAAACCGTCCTTGTCGGTTGTCCAGACCGAGCCGTCGCGCCTGAGGAACGAGGCGCCCGCGCTTTCTTCGCCGCCGAAACCGAGCGAGCCGTCGATCAATCCGGCACTAAACCATTTGAATCCGACCGGCACTTCCACCAGCTTGCGTCCCAGTTTTGCGGTGACGCGGTCGATCATACCGCTGGAGACGACGGTCTTGCCGACGGCGCTGTCGGTGCGCCAAGCTGGGCGATTGGCGTACAAGTAGGAAACGGCCGCCGCGAGATAAGTATTGGGGTTCATCAATCCGCTCGGGCAGACGATGCCGTGGCGGTCGGCGTCGGTATCGTTGGCGAAGGCGATATCGAACTTGTCGCGCAGTGCAATCAGCCGTGCCATTGCGTACGGCGACGAACAGTCCATCCGGATCTTGCCGTCCCAGTCGAGGGTCATGAAGCGGAAGGTGGGATCGACGGCGTCGTTCACCACCGTCGCCGCGATCTTGTAGCGCTCGATAATCGGTTGCCAATAATGGACGGCAGCGCCGCCCAAGGGATCGATGCCGATTTTGACGCCAGCCGACCGGATGGCCTCCATGTCGACGACCTTGGCAAGGTCGGCGACATAAGGTGTGACGTAATCGTGGGTGTGAATGCAGCTTGCATGCCGCGCCCTCGCATAGGGGAGGCGTTGCACACCTTCGAGATTTTTGGCCAGAAAGTCGTTCGCGGCGTTCTCGATCCAGCGGGTGACGTCGACATCGGCCGGGCCGCCATTGGTCGGATTGTATTTGAAGCCGCCCTCGTCGGGGGGATTGTGCGACGGGCTGATCACGATGCCGTCCGCCAGCCCGCTCGTGCGGCCGCGATTATAGGTCAGAATCGCATGACTGATTACCGGCGTTGGTGTGTAGCCACCATGTTCGTCGATCATCGTCTCGACGCCGTTGGCCGCGAGCACTTCCAGGGCGCTGACGAAGGCTGGCTCCGACAGGGCGTGGGTGTCCATGCCGAGAAAGAGCGGGCCGTCGTTGCCGGCGTGGCGGCGATAAAGACAGACCGCCTGCGTGATGGCCAGAATATGCGCTTCGTTAAAGGCTGTCGCAAACGCCGAGCCGCGATGCCCGGAGGTGCCGAATGCAACGCGTTGCGAAGCCACCGCGGGATCGGGCACTTGCGCGAAATAGGCGCTGACAAGACGTGGCACGTTGACCAGCAAGGCGGCTGTAACCGGGGTTCCCGCCAACTTGTTTGTCGTCTCTGCCATAGCGATCCTCGCGTCCTTGTTACCTTCCGGAAACAACCGCTGATGGCGTTTGTGCGTCCGGGGTGGGTCATGATAGCGGCACTCGGTAAGGAGTGCGAGACGGCGCCTCGCGGCCGGGTTCGGGAGGCTTCCCTCTTCCTTAAAAAAACGATTTGACACCGATTGATACACTTCCGGAGACAAATTTGCGCTCGCACCCAACGGAGCAATACGGTCCGGCAGCTATCGAACTTTCGTCTTCCGCACTTGCCGCGATCACACCCGCTCGAGGTGCGGACGGCGGCCACTTTTCACCAAAGCGACCCCATTGGCGCATTTGAACCGGCCTTGGCGGCGCGCCCTTGGGATCGTTCGCCTTTTCGATACCGCCTTCCATTCCGTGGCGCCTCGTCTTGGCTGCGGCTGCTGCAATTTTGCCGTGTCATTTTGTCTTTCGTCCTGCGCTATTTCGCGCAAACAAAAAATTGATCGGCGTTCGGGTTAAGGGAACATGGAGAAAGTGCTATTTGAAATGGTCTTTATATCGAAGGGGTCACAAGCATGAAAAAGCAGATGTCCCGTCGCAGTTTTCTGGAGAAGAGCGCCGTGGTCACCGGAACGGTCGCCGTCGGCGAATTTCAGGGCCTGGGTAGCGCTTTTGCCGCGCCGCGAGATCCGTCGCCGGTTTATTTCACCACGGACATTTCCGTCGCCGGGTTGCTGAAGGCCTATGCCAAGGTCAACCAGGGCATGACTGGCAAGATTGCCATCAAGCTGCACACCGGCGAGCCGCACGGTCCGAACCTGTTGCCGATTGAGCTGATCAAAGGCCTGCAGGCGCATGTCCCTGGCAGCACGATCGTGGAATGCAACGTCCTCTATCCCAGCCCGCGGCAGGAAACCGCAACGCACCGGGAAGTGCTGAAGACCAACGGTTGGGATTTCTGCCCGGTCGATATCATGGATGCCGAGGGCGATGCGTCCCTGCCGGTTCCGGGGATGCAGGCGCTGCTCGACAAATATGCCGATCCCGCGATCACCAAGCGTCCCTTCACCCAGGGCCCGCATCTGACTGAAGTCGCGGTCGGCAAGCATCTGCTCAACTATGATTCGCTCTTGGTCTATACCCACTACAAGGGCCACACGATGGCCGGGTTCGGCGGCTCGCTCAAGAACATCGCTATCGGCTGCGCTTCGGGCAAGGTCGGCAAGCTGCAGATCCACGGCGAAGGTTTCAAGCGCGGTGATATTTTCCTGGAGCGCATGGTCGAGTCCGGCAAGGCGATCACTGCTCATTTCGGATCGCACATCACCTATATCAACGTTCTCAAGAACCTTTCGGTGGATTGCGACTGCGATGCCCATGGCGCTCCGCCGAAGGCGAAGGATATCGGCATTCTCGCCTCGACCGATATTCTGGCAATCGACAAGGCTTCGCTCGACATGATGTACGCGCTGCCTACCGGCGAGCGGCATGACATCATCGAACGTATCGAGAGCCGCGACGGCCCGCGTCAGATCGAATACATGAAGACGCTCGACATGGGCTATGAAAAGTACAAATTGATCACGATCTGACTCAGCTTTGGCCGGCGGCGCAAGAACCGCCACCGGCCATTACTATTTTCCGCCGGTTGACAGACGAATCTGGGTCGGCCTCATACCGCCCGGTCGCACGGGTTGAGACAAACATGGGAACTTCTGCCGTAATCGGCCTCTTGGCCCTCAGCTTTCCCCTCGGAATGCTGCACGCCTTGGATCCGGATCACGTGTTGGCGGTGGCGACGCTCGCCGGCCGCGAGAAGACGCCGTCGCGCGCGCTTGCCTACGCCGTGCATTGGGCGATCGGCCACGGCGGTTTGCTGCTTCTGATCACCGCCGCGTTGTTCATCTTTCACTGGGTGCTGCCGCAGAACGTGCCGTATTGGGCGGAACGCAGCGTCGGGGTTATCCTGATTCTCACCGGCACCTCGGTGCTCCTCAATATCCGCAAGGAACATCTACATTCCCACGATGGCGGGCTCCATTGGCACCGCCATGAACCGGTCCACGCAGTGCCGACGGGCGGCGCTGAGGCCTCTCACAAGCGTTGGTCGTTTCGCACCCCGCTGCTGATCGGCATCGTCCACGGCACCGCCGGCAGCGCCGTGTTCCTGGCGCTGATCCCTGCCGTCTTCATGAGCCCAGCGATTGGGATTCTCTACGTCGCCATTTTCTCAATGGGTGTTCTGGCCGGAATGCTGTGCTTTGCCTTGCTGCTCAGGACCGGCCAAGGCTGGCTCAACCGGCGGGGCAACAGCTTCGGCTATGCCTGCCGCGGTGCTTTCGCGGTGGTCGCCATGTGCGCCGGCGTTTTCTGGATCGTCGGGTAAAGTCATGCGGCTCGGGTTGTTCGGCGGCAAATTAAATCCCGTGCATCTCGGGCACTTGGTGGCGGCGCAGGCGGCAGCCGAGGCCCTGGCGCTGGACCGGCTGGTCTTCGTTCCCGCCGGTCGACCGATGCTGAAGGACAGTCCCGAGCTCGCGGACGGCACGGCCCGGCTCGCCATGCTGCGGCTCGCCGTCGGTATCAATCCGCTCTACGACGTCAGCGACATCGAGGTCGCGCGTCCGGGCAAGTCGGTGACCATCGACACGGTTCGGCGCTTCCGCGCCGAGTATCCGGATGCAGAAATCACCTTCCTGCTCGGTTCCGACGTAATCGATCGCCTCCATCTGTGGCGGGAGATCGACGAATTACGCCGCTTGTGCCGCTTCGCCGTGCTGGTGCGGGCGGGTGAGGATCGCCCCGACGTCGAGCCGGACATCCCGCGGCTGCATGTTCCCGCCATCGATATTTCCTCGACCGTCTTGCGGGCGCGCTGCCTCAAGCACCAGGCGGTCGATTTTCTGACGCCGCCGCCGGTCGCTGACTACATCGAACGCCACGCGCTTTACTCTCCCACGGCGCTGTTGCAGCAGTTGCAGGCGGTCCTGAACGGAATTGGGCCGCGGGTGGTCTGCTGCTCCGGCGGTGTCGATTCCATGCTGCTTGCCACCGTCGCCCACCGTCTGGCGCCGGCCGAAACGGTGATCGCCCACGCGATCAGCCCGGCGGTACCAGACGAAGCTTCCGCGCGTGTGCGAAGCTGGGCGGAGCACGAAGGTTGGAAGCTGGAGCAGGTGAGCAGCAACGAGTTCGCCGACGAGCGCTATCTCGCCAATCCGGTGAACCGTTGCTATTTCTGCAAGTCGCACCTCTACGACACGCTGAAAACCATCGCCGCCGAGATGCCGCGTGGTGCCATCATGCTCTCGGGCGCCAACACCGACGATCTCGGCGAGTACCGGCCAGGGCTGACCGCCGCGGCAGAGTACAATGTCCGCCACCCCTTCGTTGAAACCGGCATCAACAAAGCCGCCATCCGCGCCATCGCGGCGCAGCTTGGCCTGCCGTTCGCCGATCTGCCGGCGGCGCCGTGCCTGGCCAGCCGGGTCTATACCGGCACGCGCGTCACCCCCGAGCGGATGCGTGCGATTGAGGCGGCGGAACATGCGATCCGCGAAGCGACCGGCGTCAAGGTAGTGCGGGCTCGTGTACGGGAAAGCCAGATGATCGTGGAGATGCTGGAAAGCGAGCGGAACCTCGGCAGCGCGGCGGTCCTCGCCGAAGCGTTGCGCCGGGCGCAAAGTGCCGAGCCGGGGATCGCCGGCATCGGCCTCGATCCAAAACCCTACCGGCCCGGTCGGGCCTTTGTCGGTGAGCACCGTGACAACCGTGTATGATTATGATCGTGCCGAGCGGCTCGGCATGCCGGAGGCGGTGCTGTGCGAGAGCAAGGATCACGAAAGCCTTGACCGCTTGCTGGACGAGCTGCGCACCAAGGCTGACGTCCCGTTTTTGTTCACTCGCCTCTACCGTCCGCAGTTCGAAGCGATCCGGCCGGATCTAGCCGCTCTGCTCGATTACGACGAAGTTTCCGGCACCGCCTATCTGCACGGCGTTCGCTCTAAGCGGCCCGGGCGGGTGGCCGTCGTCTGCGCCGGAACTTCCGATCTGCCAGTGGCGCGCGAGGCGGTGCGGACCCTGACGTTCATGGGCATCGCGCCGACCCTCATCTGCGACGTCGGCGTCGCCGGGCTGCATCGCCTGCTTGAACGGATCGACGAAATTCGCCGCCACGACATCGTCATCGCCGTCGCCGGCATGGATGCGGCGCTGGCCTCGGTGCTGGGTGGCATCACCGGCTGTCCGATCATCGCGGTTCCAACCTCCGTCGGGTACGGTGTCGCGACCGGCGGACAGACCGCGCTCAACGCCATGCTGGCCAGTTGCGCCCAGGGCGTGCTGGTGACCAATATCGATAACGGCTTCGGTGCCGCCTGTGGTGCGGTGCGCATGCTGAACGTCCTCAACAGGAGCAAGTGATGAGCGGTCTTTCGGTCGTGGTGCGGACGCCATCGGGTCTCAGCGGCGACATGCTGCTGAGCGGGCTTGCCCGCCTCGCAGAGGTCTCCGACGCAGAGCTAGGGGCGTTGATCGACGCGATCGGCGTGCCCGCTTTGGCCAATGCCGTGCGTATCGTTTCGTATGCGGTCGGCGGCGTCTCGGGTTGGCATGCGGAGGTCGATCTGCCGCACGAACACCATCATCGCACCTACAAATCGATTATCGAGATCATCAAGGCTAGCGCTTTGTCGGAGGCCGCCAAGGATCTGGCGTCGGGCGCCTTCACCATTCTGGCCGAGGCCGAAGCGCGGGTGCACGGCATTACCACGGACCACGTGCATTTTCACGAGGTGGGGGCGCTGGACAGCATTCTCGACATCTGCCTGTCGTCGGCCCTGCTGGCCAAGATCGCGCCCGTCGCCCTCTATTGCAGCCCGCTGCCGATCGCCGACGGCGCCATCCGCTGCGAACACGGCCTGCTCGCCAGTCCCGCTCCGGCAGTGCAAGAGATGCTGGCCGAGGTGCCGGTCTATGGCGTCGATGCCGAAGGTGAAACCGTCACCCCGACCGCGCTGGCACTGCTGAAGGCGGCCAAGGCAAAATTCGGTAAGTGGCCCGATTGCACGGTGATCAGTCAGGCGCGGGTCTATGGCGGCAAGACGTTTGTCAATTTGCCGAACGGCGCCCTGTTTTTTGCCGTGCGCGAATAGACGACCATTCAGTATCGCCGAATGGGATGTGCAAAGCCCTTTGATCCGCTCACGCGTGAATTTTGAAACGTACGCTCATAGAGCAAGCTTCTCGACGGCCCGGCTTGCTGTTGGCACGACCTCGGCAGCCAGCCAAGGAAGATTCATCCCCTCGGCTCGAACGGTCTGCACGTCGACGATGCCGATGAAGCCCAGGATTTGCCGCAGATAAGGCTCGACAAAATCCCACGATTTCCATGGGCCTTCTGAAAAAACACCACCGGAAGCGAGGACCAGGATCGCTTTCTTGTCCTTCGCCAAGCCGACGACCCCGCCACCGGAGTATTGGAATGTCCTGCCTGGCCGTACGACCAAGTCGATCCACGCTTTGAGTGCGGAAGGAATCCCAAAATTCCACATCGGCGTTGCAATCACAAGAAGATCGGATTCCAGCAGCTCGTCAGTCAGTTGATCCGACTGGCGAGCCGCGTCCTTTAACCTCGCCGCTTCGGCCGGGTCCTTCGTCGAGATTGCTCGAAGTGTAATATCATCCAGATGAGGCAGATGCGCGGCGGCCAGGTCACGGCGAATAAGCTCTGCTGACGGATAGAGTCCGGTCAGGCGTACGGCGAGCGTATCGGCTACCGACCGGCTTGCTGAATCCTTCCCTCTCGGACTCACCTCAATCATGAGGATTTTCTTCATAGAAAAATCTCCGGGGATTTTACGGCATACCGATGTTTTAGCGAGCGCTCGGCGTCAGTGCGTTCCATGCCGCAAGCGAGTCCATATAGTCTCTCCAGTGCACGATTTTCCGCCTTTCAATCCTTATGATTGAGGCAAAACGATTGTGATATTTCGCGCTCGTCGCGAGGATGGTGCCATGGACTTCATACTCGATAACGACGACCTGGCCGTCGTCCGTTTTGTGGGTGATTAGTTTGTCTGCAGCCTGGATCTTGATGGCGTTGCCATAACCGGCGAATTGAGCCATCAGATCGGCGCGCCCCTGGACAATGCGAGGCCAGCCGGGAAAGTCGTAGAGAACCTCATAGACGACGTCATCTGAGACGATATCGAAAAAATGCTCGCCATCGACCAAGTCGCCCAACGCTCCGCGAACCAGCTCGAAGTAAGGCTTGACGGCCTCGTAGGCAGCATATTTCGAACGCGGCATCCGGGGCTCTCCATGCGCTTTGCGATGTTGCTTACGAAAGGAGAGAAACATATATGCTGGAAGCTGCTATCAAAGAAGAAGGCACTTTGAGATCAGTAGCTAACACCGAGGTAAGCTATGAAAAGAGCGGGTAAATCCAGTGTCCTAGACCCTACAGCGGTTTGCCGGAGCTCCGACCCGATGGCGGTGCGCGAACTGCTAACGAAGATCGGCGACAAGTGGACCATTTTCGTCATCCTCTCGCTTGACCTCCTCGGCGGGCGCGCCCGATTTTCCGAGCTCGAACATGCCGTCCCGGGAATTTCACAGAGGATGCTGTCTTCGACTCTGAAGAATCTCGAGCGAGACGGGCTTGTCATCCGTGAACTGTTCGCCGAAGTGCCGCCTCGTGTCGAATACGAAGTTACCGATCTTGGAAGGAGCCTGCTGGCACCCACTCAAGGACTTGTTGACTGGGCCAAGGTGAACTGGGAGGCGGTTAGGAAAGCGCAATCCCGGTATGATGTGCGGCAGGCACCCTCGTCGACCGCTGGTTGACTCCCCGCTACTGAGCTGTGCTTGGCTTGAGCGGCGACGTCACCTCGTTGTGATGATCGTCATCGCTGGCGTGCTATAAGCTTCGACATAACGCATCCGATCCCGTCTTTAGGGGAATTTTGATGTCTCGTGATTCAAAGCCTCGCCGCGCTGCGTGGCAGCGCCGGATTTTTCTTGCTGCGATTGCGGTGTTGCTCGGCGCCTGTAGCGCGCTCCATCCCAGATCGGTCAGCTTGGAACAGCGGCTTGCCATGTTTCCGAAAGAGGGTCTGCCGCTCGATCATGCCGTGACCGTGCGCTGGAACAGCACCGGCGTGCCGTGGATCGAGGCCGAAAGCGATCACGATCTCGCTTTCACGCTGGGGCTGGTGCATGCCCACTTGCGGCTCGGGCAGATGGCGATCATGCGCCGCGCCGTCCAAGGGCGGCTGTCGGAATCAGGCGGTCCCTTCGCCCAGGACATCGACCGCGCCTTGCGCACGATCGATTTCGGCACTGCCGCACCCGAGATCGAAGCCAAGCTTCCGCCCGCCACCAAGGCATGGCTTCAAGCTTTCGTCGACGGTCTCAACTGGTATCAGTCCCATGCCAAGGAGCCGCCGCCGGAATTCGGTCTTTTGGCGCTCCGAAACGAGCCTTGGACCATCCGGGATCTGATCGCCATCGGGCGTCTTGCCGGAACCGACGTCAATTGGCTGGGCTATCCCGGCCTGTTGAAGGCGCGGCTGCGGCCGGATTGGCCCGAGGTCTGGCAGCGGACCTTGGCGACCGGCACCAACTCGGCGCCGAGTTTCGGCACGGGCAGCGAAGCCTTGCTACAGCAGTTGTTGCAAGGCTCCAGCCGCTCCGGCAGCAATGCGCTGGCGGTGTCTCCGTCCCATAGTGCCACCGGGGCGGCACTTCTGGCGGGCGACCCCCATCTCGGACTGACGCTGCCCAATTTCTGGCTGTTGGTGGGCATCAAGTCGCCGTCGTTCCATGCGGTGGGTTTAATGGTGCCGGGTCTGCCGCTCATCGGGCTTGGCCGCAATGATGACATCGCCTGGGGCGGCACCAACATGCGGGCGGCGCAATCTGAACTGTTCAATGTCGCGGGCGAGGCGGGCATCAGCGAGCGTCACGAACGCATCGCCACGCGGCTGTGGTTTGGCAAGGACGTCACCATCCGCCGCGCCAAGGAAGGACCGATCATCTCCGATCTTGCCATGTTCCCAGCCCGTCCGGGCGAAGTGATTGCGCTGCGCTGGAAGGGCTATGAGGCCAGTGACGAGTTCTCGGCCTTTCTTGCGGTCATGCGGGCCAAGAGCGCCAGCGAGTTTCGCCAAGCCTTCGCGACCTACAGCGTCGGCGGCCAGAACATGATCTGCGCCACTCGCAGCGGCGACATCTGCCAGGTGATTGCGGCGCACATCCCGATCCGCGAGGCCGCGTTGCCAGCCGATCTGGTGCGCCGCGCCGATGATCCCGCCGCCGCCTGGCATGGCACCGCGAACGCGATGAGCCTGCCGTTCGCGCTCAACCCGCCCGATGGCGTTCTGGCGTCGGCCAACAACCGGGCGGCGCCGACACCGTTTCCGCTGGGATTTCTTTATCCTACCTCCGAGCGGGTGGAGCGCCTCTACACTCTGATCAAAGCCAAGGACAAAATCGCCATCGCCGATCTTGCAGCGCTGCAGCAAGACACGCTGTCGACCGCCGCTCTGTCTCTCAAACATGACCTCATGCCGATGCTCAAGGCTGCCACAGCGGCGCCCGATTTTGTCCGCGCGATCGATGCCTGGGATGGCCGCTATGATGCCGACAAATCCGGACCGGTGGCGTTCGAGAGCTTGCTTTATGAGCTTGCCAATCGGCTCTACGGCAAGAATGGCACGGTTCCTTCCGACAAGGCTGATTGGGGTTATCTCGTACGCTATCTGCCGCAAGACTTGGCGGCCGCGCCCGACCACCAAAAGCTGATTGATGAATCCCTCATGGCCGCATCAGCAACCGCGCGAAAATTTCCGACTTGGGGCGACATGCACCGCGTCGGGATCAACCACATGCTGGCGTTTGCTCCGGTGATCGGCAGCTCTTTCTCGCTCGGGGACTTCGGCGCCGGCGGCTCCCGCAACACGGTGATGAAAACGTCGCACGGCCTGGTGAATGGCAAGCACACTTCGACCTATGGCAGCCAGGCGCGCCAGCTTTGCGACATGTCCACTCCCGATGGCTGCTCGTTCGTGCTGTTTGGCGGTGAAGATGGCTGGCTCGGCAGCGCCAACTATGCCGATCAAGTACCGCTCTGGCGCGAGGGCCGCACCATTGCGATGCCGCTGACACCGGCCAAGGTCGCGGGCGCATTCCCGATTGCCACGGTGCTGAAGCCGCACTGACGGCAAAGCCGACAATGGCGCGCCTCCCAAAAGGCCGGATCTCTCAGGGCGATATAGGAAAAGGGGGCTCAGGTAACACCCTTGCCATGGCAAAGCGCTAACAGCTTGCCCTCAAACGGCGTGACGGCGTAATTCTAGGTGCAAACAAGGATTTCGTTGGAATGTCGACAATCACAGACGTGGCCAAACGGGCTGGAGTAGGGATCGGCACCGTATCCCGGGTGGTTACGGGAAAAGGGTTCGTCTCGGAACGGACGGCAAAACGGGTTCAGAAGGCCATCGATGCCCTAGGCTATCGTCCGTCGCCGACGGCCCGCAAGCTCCAGGCGGGCAAGTCTCAGACCATCGGCGTCTTTCTGCCCGTCATCCGCGGTTCGTTCTACGCGCCGATCCTGCACAGCCTGTATACCGAGCTGCAAGCACGAGGGCGGCACATGGTGGTGGCCTTCGGTCAGACGATCACGAGCGAACGGCAGGAAGCCATCGAAGGCGCTCAGTTCCTCATCGACCATGGTTGCGATGGCTTGATCCTTATGGCCACCGCCCTGAAGTTGCGCGATGTCGAAAACCTGATGACCTTGCAGCCGCGTTTGGCGCTATTGAATCAGCATTTCAGCAAGTATGCCGAGATGTGCTTCCTGCCCGATCACGAAGCCGCCGGCGCCGACGTGGCGCGTGCGCTTTGGCAGCTGGGGCATCGCCGCTACGCCACCATCGAGGGCCCCGAAATCTCCACCGACAACGTTCTGCGTATGCGCGGCTTCTACAAGGAGCTGGCGGCTCTTGGTGCAGACGTAAACGGGATTCCGCGTTTTTACGGCGACTTCATGCCCAAGGGCGGATGGACTGGCGCACGCTCCTTGCTGGCGGGCAAGACCCGTTTCACCGCGCTGTTCTGTGCCAACGACGAAATGGCGCTGGGCGCCTTGTCATACCTCCGCCACGAAGGCGTTGCGGTGCCGGAAGATATCTCGGTGATGGGCTACGACGGTCTGGACATCACCACCTACACCTCGCCCCCTCTCACCACCATCGGGGTACCGTGGACCAGTATCGTCGTCAGTGCCGTCAATTATCTGCTCAACTGCTGCTACGGAACCAAATTGCCCGTAGAGCGCAATCTGCCTGCGACAATCCTATGGCGTGGTTCGGTGGCTGCGGTTGGAGCGGCAAAATAGGCCGTGGCACAGACGGTCGCGTGAGAAACAACAACGAATAATCAGGCGCAGGCTGGACAGTTATCCGAAGTTGAGATCGAACCGTACCGAAGCGGCGCGACTGTTCGCTCTGATCCGTCATCCCAATCCGCAGTTCGGCATACCAATTGGCGGAGTGCGTCCGATGGCGCCACGACTGGGTGACAGCTTCCGATTCGCGGGATCGGCAAAGTAGCGAAGCACGCCGGCAACGAGATCGATTTCGGCGCTGACGGCGTGCCACTCGCTGCAAGAACGAGAATATCTCGCAACAATAACCCGATTTTCCGACGCTCACGCTGGTACCGTTATCATCGCGCTGCCGGCATATTGCCCACCGCCAGAGGGGGATGCGTAAGACATGGAAAGGTTTCCACTTTTCTCCCCTTAACAGTGTTCACGTCCGGCAGAATAACGGCAGATAACCATTGTGTCGCTGAAACAACAACGGCAAAGCTAATTGTGGAATCGATTCCAGTTTATGTTGACGCCGACGGGAAGTGATTGCTTCCTATTGCGGGGGCGAGCTCAAAAACAAATCGCTACATCCGCCCAGGAAACGTCTCAACGAACAGGATAGGGGAGAGTGGAATGCCAAAAATTTGGGTTCAGGCAGGATTGCTGAGTGCCACGTCGATTCTCGCGTTGTGTCCGGCAGCATATGCTCAGGCATCATCGGACCAGCTCGAAACGGTGATCGTCACCGGCTTCCGTCAGTCACTGATTTCGTCCGAGCAGATCAAACAGACGTCGAGTGGCGTCGTGGACGCCATCACGGCTGAAGATATCGGCAAGTTTCCCGATACCAATTTGGCGGAATCGATTCAGCGCATCCCGGGCGTCACGATCGACCGCAATAACGGCGAAGGCGCGCGCGTCACGGTCCGTGGCTTCGGTCCGGATTTCAATCTCGTGACCCTTAATGGCCGATCGATGCCCGGTTCGGTTATCGGCAATACGCAGTCGGCGACCCGCTCATTCGATTTCGAAAACCTCGCGTCAGACGATATTGCCGGCATCACGGTCACCAAGACCAGCAAAGCCAATGTGGAATCGGGCGGTATCGGTTCGACGATCGACATTCGTACGGCGCGTCCGTTCGACCATCCGGGCTTTGTGGCCTCTGGTTCGGCCAAGACTTCCTTTGACACTACCAATCGGGAGGGTGACGACTACACCCCGGACATCTCCGGTCTAGTCAGCGATACCTTCTTCGGCGACAGGCTCGGCATACTTGTCAGTGGGTCCTATGCCGTGCGCAACAGCTCTCTCGAATCTGCCACCAATGGCGGTTGGTTGACGCTGCAGCACAACAATAGCGACGGTACGGTATCGAGCGACCTCACGAACGGCGTGATCAGCGGCAAAACACAGAACCCCGAAGGCAATATCTGGGGTCCGCGTAGCTTGGGCTTCGGCTATCAGGAAGACCAGCGCATTCGTACCAATGCGCAGGCTGTCGTGCAGTACCGGCCCCAAGAGAATGTGACAGCGACCATCGACTTCACCTATGCACTGTACAAGGATCATCAGACGCAGCATACCTTCGGTCTCTGGTACACCTATGATGCGGACCTTTCCTCGGCGACCGTCAACAACGAAGGCACCCTGACGGATGTTAAGGACGCCGGCAGCGATCTGTCGTATTCGACATTTGACGATCATATTCGCAACGAATTGACTTCTGCCGGCTTGAACCTGAAGTGGGAGGCGAACGACTATCTGTCAGTGACGTTCGACGCGCACCACTCCGTGATGATGTCCGGCGGCGACCCGCGCGGCAACAACACGTTCGGCATTCAGGGCCAGACCCCGTCGATCATGACCCCGGGCCAGAGCAAGTACTTCCACAGTGGCGATACGTTCATTCCGCAAGGTTGGTATGATTTTGTTGCGCCGCACACAAAGGACAATTTGGATACAACGACGATCTCGCCGCTGTTCTACCAAGCGAACAACAACGTCTTCAACACGAAGGTCGATGAAGCGCGCCTCGATAGCGTCTGGACGAATACCAACAAGGGGCTGACCAGTATCCAGTTCGGCGTCCAAGTGAAGAAGATGCAGACACACGCCGAGGCGTGGAACAGCTTCATCGGCACCGGCTATTATGACGCGGCCGATGCTGGGCTCGTTCCGGCCAGCGCCTATACGAAGATTCCAACCAGCAGCCTCCTTGAGGACTTCACCGGCGGCGGCAGCGGCATCAAGACTGCGCCCTATTACTTCGCCTTCGATCTAGCCTCATTCGTCAAGGCGACCGAGCCGAAATACGGCCCGTACAGCACGCTGCCTCCGGACTCTCCCACCAACAACGACAACATCCAGGAAGTGACCAAGGCGATTTATGGCCAGGCCAACTTCGACCTCGATCTTTTCGATCGCCCGTTCAAGATGACGGCCGGTCTGCGTTACGAACAGGTGGATGTGACGGCGCGAAGCCTTCAGAAGATTGCTACCGCGATTTCATGGGATAATCCGACCGAGTTCCACACGATCTATGCGGCGGATGCGAGTTTCTCCAAGGTCAACGCCCACAACTACGAGTTCCTTCCGAATGTTGATGCCAGCCTGGAAGTATTGCCGGGCTTCTTGGTCCGTACGTCCTTCAGCAAGACGGAGACGCGTCCTGATCTTACCCAAATGGTCGGCACGACCAGCGTTGGCCTGACACCGAAGGTGGGCTCGCGCCCGGCGTCGGCAGGCAATCCTGGCCTTCTGCCGTATGAATCGTACAACTACGATGCGACGGCAGAGTGGTACTACAGTGCGGATAGCTACGTCTCGGCGAACTACTTCAGCAAGGACGTGGTCAACTTCCTGACCACCACGAGCGTGCAGGCGCCTGTCAATGGCATCACCGATCCGTATGTCGGTGCCCAAAAGAATGCGGCTGTGGCCTATCTCAAGGCCCATGGCAATGCGAGCCCGACGGATGCCGAAACCTATGCTCAGATGGTCGCGATGACCGGCCAAACGTCGTTCATCGGTCAACCGGGCGATCCTTTGGCGTATTTTTCCATCACAACGCCGACCAATGCCAACAAGATGAATACGCATGGCTTTGAGTTTGCTTGGCAGCATGCGTTCGGTGACAGCGGCTTCGGCTTCCAAGCGAGTTGGTCCATTCCGCTCGGCGGCGCCAAGTTCAATCCGCTGATCGTTGAGACCCAGTTCGCTCTGCCGGGCCTCAGCAAGTCCTACAGTGCCTTGGTGTATTACGAAAAGTACGGCTTCTCTGCGCGTGTTGCCTTCACCCACCGCGATGCCTTCCTCGCGGGTCTCGGTCAGGCGCAGGAGACGGACCTGGAGCCAACCTATACCGATGCGTACAATCAGGTTGACGCAAGCGCCAGCTACGACATCACCGACAATATCTCGGTGGTGTGGGATGGCATCAACCTGACCGGTGAATCGATCACCCAGCATGGCCGCTACAAGGATCAGTTCCTTGCTGCGTACCAGGGCGGCGCACGCTTCGAGATGGGCATTCATGTGAAGTATTGATCGGCCCAAACGGTAAGGGGTGGGCCGTTCGCGAGAGCGACCCTTCCCTTATTGACCCGGGCCTCCGCGTGCGGACGGCGTGGTCTTTTGAGCTCTCTTCAAAACGGGTGTCCTCCCCGAACTCTGGCTCCGCCCCGTATCCAATCGAGGCGGAGCGCATTTTTCGCGCAAAGACGGTGGTTGTGCTGAACAATTCTGCGGCGATGAAACGGCGGATTCTGCAGGCGACAGCAGGTAATCTCGGCGCCATTGCTAGTGCATACAGTGGGAGAAACCCGTGAGCAAAAAACTATCGTCGCTGACCGGCCGAATCTCGTTTGGCGAGAAGGTCGGTTATTCGCTGGGGGATGCGGCCTCCAATCTGTACTGGAAAACGTTCGAATTCTATCTGATGATTTTTTATACCGACGTCTTCGGCGTCTCGGCCGCAGCGATCGGCACGATGTTGCTCGTGACGCGTCTCGCGGACGCGATCGCTGATCCGGTGATGGGATCGATCGCTGACCGGACACGGACCCGCTGGGGTCATTTCCGCCCTTATCTCATCTGGTTTTCCGTGCCGCTGGCGGTCGCCGGTGTGCTCACCTTCTCGACGCCTGATTTGAGCGGTGGCGGAAAGATCGTCTACGCCTACATCACCTACTCCCTGCTGATGTTCCTCTATACCGTCGTCAATATTCCTTACACCGCTCTTATGGGTGTGATGACCTCGAACTCGCTGGAGCGCACGTCGATTTCGTCGATCCGCTTCATTGGCGCTTTCACGGCCGGTATCTTTGTCCAGTACCTGACGCCAAGCTTTGTTCACTTCTTCGGTCAAGGCAACGACGTGCGAGGTTGGCAATTGACCATGGTCCTCTTCGGCGTCCTGGCTGTGGTCATGCTGATACTCTGCTTCGCGACCACGCATGAGCGTGTAACACCACCGCCGCAGCAAAAGACGGATTTAGGCGGTGATCTGAAGGCCTTGATCTCCAGCCGTTCCTGGCAGGTTCTGTTCGGCGTATTATTGCTGGTGCTGGCTGCTTTCGCCATCAAAGGTTCCGACTCGGCCTACTACTTCAAATATTTCGTCCACAACGAAAAGCTGCTGCCACCATTCCTGGTTTCGAACGGGTTGGCCTTCGTTGCGGCCGTTTCGGTGGCGTCGTTCTTGGCCAAAATCTTCGGCAAAAAGGCATTGTTCATGTTCGCCATCGGGGCTGGCGGTCTTGTCATCGCGGGATTCTGGATGGTGGGGCCCACCGACATCGTCGCGATCTTTGCCTTGCAGATCGTCTCCAGCTTCATCATCGGCTTCAACTCGCCTTTGGTCTTC
>JAATGK010000229.1 GCA_015654715.1 Alphaproteobacteria bacterium | reverse complement strand
GTGCAGTGGTGCTGGACGCGATCGGCAAAGGTGCGGCGGCGACCAAGTACAATGTGCTCGCCGGCATCGCGAACTTCCCGATCCAGTACATGGCCTATCTCAACGGTAAGGCGCACGACGCCCACGCGCCATCATGGCTTCACTTCGACGGCGCGGGGCTAATGCTGCTCACAGAAGCCATAGTGCCGCTGGCCGGTACGTTAGTTTTGCTTACGTTCTATTTCGTAACCAAACCACTTTATCGCAAAGCTTCCGTACCGTCCTGATCGTACTCGCCCAGGCGTTGCGCTAGACTTGGCGCCGGGCTTGATAGAGGGCGCTCATGGATCATCAGAATTGTATGCACCGCCGCCATGTTCTGGCGCTCGGTGCCGCGGGTTTCGCTTTGGTGCCGGTAGCGGCTTTTGCCGGTCATGCCGACGCGCTGGTTCTCACCTGCATCGACTATCGTCTCGTCGATGATGCGGTGAAATTCTTCGACGCCAAGCACCTCACCAACGACTACGATCAGGTGAGCCTGGCCGGGGCTTCGCTGGCTGCGGTGTCGGACAAGTTTCCGTCATCGAACACGGCGTTCTGGGATCATGTGCAGATCGCCAAGACGCTGCACCACATCACCAAGGTGATCGTGCTCGATCACCGCGACTGCGGTGCCTACAAGGTCGCGTTCGGCGACAAATTTGCGGCCGAGAAGACCGCCGAAACCGCCCAGCACCAGGCCGTGATGGCCGAGTTCAAGGCGGCGCTGGCCAAGAAGTTTCCCGACCTTGGCGTCGAATTCTATCTGATGGCGCTCGACGGCTCGGCGGAAGTGGTCGCGGTCTAACGCTGGGCCAACAGAATTCCGTACAGACGCGGCAGCGGCTGGCCGTGATCGCGCACGAGGTGGGTGAGGCTGTCCTTGGGCCCGTCCACTGGCACGCCGGCGCCGCGCAACCGTGTCACTGCTTCATTCGCCGTCAGCCCCAGGGCAGGGGCCGACACCGCGATCGGGGCATCAGCGACGCGGTTCACCACCATCCACGGCCCGCCGCGATGGCCGCCTTCGCCGCCGCCGGCGAACATCGGCAGGTGCAGCGCGATCAGCACCGCCAGCGCCAAGCCGCCGACCACGGCAATCGTGGTGGACGCGGCCGATTTGAACAGGAATCCGATGGCTTTCCAGTTGCGCACGATGTGCATCGCCAGAGCCGCAATGAAAGCGACGCCGATCCACTCATGCAACTCGCTCATTTCGCCGCGAATGCCGAACAAAAGCAGCAGGCCTGTGATCGCGACCGCAAGGCCGGTCACCAGGCTCAACGGCGTGGCGTATTTGCGCAAGAATTCCATAGCAGCCTCCGGGATGGTGCTGGTCTCTTCAACGCAGCACACTACCCGTTTCCGGCGCAGAAATCTTATCAGCGCAGCGACGCGGTGAAGCGCTGAATCCGCCGGCAGGCTTCTTCCAGCAGTTTGTTGGACGTCGCATAGGAGATGCGGAAGAACGGCGACAGGCCGAACGCCGCGCCATGCACCACCGCGACGCCTTCGCCTTCGAGCAGCGCCCCGGCAAAGTCTTCGTCGGTCTTAATCACCTTGCCCGACGGCGCCGTCTTGCCGATCAGTGCCCGCAGCGACGGATAGACATAAAACGCGCCTTCCGGTTTGGGGCATTCGATGCCGGTCGCCTGGTTCAGCATCGAGACCACGAGATCGCGGCGCTCCTCGAATGCTTTGGCCCGCACCGGGATGAAATCCTGCGGCCCGTTGAGGGCTTCGACGCTTGCCCATTGCGAAATCGAAGTGGCGTTGCTGACCGATTGGCTCTGCAACTTGGCCATTGCCTTCACCAGCGGCTCGGAGCAGCCGCAATAGCCGACGCGCCAGCCGGTCATGGCATAGGCCTTGGACACGCCGTTCATCGTCAGGGTGCGTTCGTAGAGGTTCGGCTCCACCGCCGCGATGGTGGTGAATTTGAAATCGCCATAGACGAGGTGCTCGTAGATATCGTCGGTCAGCACCCACACCTGCGGATGCTTGAGCAGAACGTCGGCCAGCGCCTTCAACTGATCGGCCGTATAGCAGGCCCCCGTCGGATTGGACGGCTGATTGAGGATCAGCCATTTGGTCTTGGGCGTGATCGCGGCGTCGAGCTGCTCCGGCGTCAGGCGGAAGCCGTTTTCGAATTTGGCTTCCACCACCACCGGCGTGCCGCCGCCGAGCGCCACGATGTCGGGATAGGAGACCCAATAAGGCGCCACGCAGATGACTTCGTCGCCCGGGTTCAGGGTGGCGAGCAGGGCGTTGTAGATGATCGCCTTGCCACCGGCCGCCACGAAGATCTGGCTCGGCTTGTAGTCGAGGCCGTTCTCGCGCTTGAACTTGGCCGCCACCGCTTTGCGCAGTTCGGGAATGCCTTCCATGGCCGTGTATTTGGTCTCGCCGCGTCGGATTGCCGCAATTGCGGCCTCTTTGATGTTGTCGGGGGTATCGAAGTCGGGCTCACCGGCACCGAGCCCGATCACATCGCGGCCGGCCGCTTTGAGGTCGCGCGCCTTCTGGCTGACGGCGATGGTCTGCGACGGCTGGATACGTCCCAGTGATGCACTCAAAAATCCCTTCGGCAGCGGCGCCATGGCTTCCTCATTTCTGGAGCGCTTTACGGAAAAAGTGGAACCCGGTTTTCCGTCAGAAAGCGCGACAATTCAATAATCTAGAGCATTTCATCAGATTCAAAGACGCGGCGAAATGCTTTCGTCCGGCGGCGGGATGACGCTAACGCCAGGTTTGCAAAAGCACCTAAGAGCTATTCGCGGTTGTTACCATTTGTAAAGGCTTGTAGGCATAGCATCCTCGCTACGAGGAATAGCGGTCATGCGCCGGTTTGCAATCCTTCTGATTGCCGTTTTTGTCCTGGCAGGATGCTCAAAGTCCCATCAGGTGCCCTCGGGGCGTTGGATCGGTCATTACGAGTCGTCGTCTGTCATGGTTGTGGCGTGGCTGGAGATTACTCCTGACGGCGACGTCAGGGTCAGCGCGCCCGACATTCTGGATCCTGGCGAACCCTCCGACGAGTTGCGCGAGACGGCCCATAAGCGCCTGGCGGATGAGCTTTATGATGGCTGGGGCAGCGTTCCGTCGCGCCGCTACGAGTTCAACGGCCATATCTTCCGCAAGCCCGGCGGCTTCGCCCCGCAAATGGAATGGAACCCGGGCACCAAGCAGATGAAGGTCGTGTTCTATTTCGGCATGCAACGCTCGATCCGCATCACCATGACGCCGGTCAAGGATTTCACCGAAGACCCCTGGCTGCCGCAGTAATGCAAACCCCCTTCGGCCGCTACGCGTCCACTTCCCCCGCGCTCTGAGTGCGGGTGGATAGGTTGCCTCCGCGCGCGGGGGCAGAAAACTCATTTCCACTCATGAAACGCAAAAAACGCGGCCCCGGCCAGGAGCGCGAAGGCGACGATGTGATTCCACCGAATCGCTTCGCCGAGATAGAACGTCGAGAACACCGCGAACACGCCGAGCGTGATCACTTCCTGCATCGTCTTGAGCTGGGCCGCCGAATAGACGGTGTAGCCGATGCGGTTGGCGGGTACGGCGAGGCAGTATTCGAACAAGGCGATGCCCCAACTGATTGGAATCACCAGCCACAGCGGCACCGACGGGAACTTGAGTTGGCCGTACCAGGCGAACGTCATGAACACGTTGGAGCACAAGAGTAGAATCACGGGCGCGACAAACGGCCAACGCATCGACCAACTTCCTTTCGTTAGCGGCGGTTACATTCCTGCTGCTGCCTCGTGCCACCGCAATATTGGTCACGAGACTGCCGTCCGGCCCCAGGACGCGACAGACAGATACAAATCGAGCTAATTCAGCACTTCCGCTCGTGGCCGGCACGCTTCAATCTAACGCCAACCGCCGCTGAGGCGGGTTGAAATAGAGACGCCGTCGCAATGGACCTACTGGTTTCCGGCGGGACCTAGCGGCGACTAGACTGTGCTTTCATCGGCGCTCCACCACGCAGGCACAGTCGTCAGGACGGCCGGACCTCTTCGGGGTCCCCAAGACCGGGAGTTTTCCGGCCGTCCGCCCCTTTCCGTCGCGGCTTCCGGGCCACTGCCTTGAGGAAAACTATCCCATCCCCCGTATGGGTCAGAGAAACATGTTGTCGAACGCCGGTTTCAGACCATATTGAGCGTTTGACGGCTTTGTCCCCTGGCCTGCAAGCGAGCGATTCTCATGAAAATTCTGTCGAACAGTGTTTCTGTCATAGTCTTGGCTATTGCCCTCGGGGCGTGTGCCACCACTCCTCCGCCAACCGTAAAACCCGAAGACATGCCAAAGGCTTATCAAGCCCCGACGCCGGAAACCGACCAGCAGGTCTCAGCCGACTGGTGGAAGGCCTTCGATTCCAAGGAACTGACCGCCTTCATCGACGAGTCCCACAGCGGCAACCTTGATCTTGCCACCGCCTCAGCGCGGGTTGAGCAGGCCCAAGCCCAGGCCGGTTCGGCGATCGCCGAACTTTTCCCGGCCGTGGGCGTGACTGGCTCTGCCGGGCAGACCGGCGCGCATGGGTCTAAGCCCTTCAATACCTTCGGCCTGAACGGCGCCGCCAGCTACGAGGTCGACGTCTGGGGCAAGAATTTCAACGGTTACCGTTCCGGCCGCGAGAATGCTCGCGCCGCGCTTTACTATCAGGACACCGTCCAGATCACGACCGACGCCAACGTCGCCAATGGCTATTTCACGGTGCTGGCCTTGCGCGAGCGCGTTACCGTGGCCCGCCAGAACGTTGAGGCGGCCAAGCGCATTCTGGCGATCACCCAGGCCAAGGTTACCAACGGCGTGTTGTCGAACCTCGAACTGGCGCAGCAGACCGCGCAGGTGCTCGGCGAAGAAGCCAGCATTCCGGTGCTGGAAGAGCAGGAGCGCGAACAGCGCAATGCGCTCGCCATTATGCTGGGCCGCATGCCCGGCACGCTTAAGGTCGAAGCCGACAACCTCGAGAATCTCGCGGCGCCGCCGGTACAGGCTGGTTTGCCCGCGACCCTTCTCACCCGCCGTCCTGACGTCAAGCAGGCGGAGTCCAGCCTGATGGCGGCCCATGCCGATCTTGATGCGGCCCGCGCGGCGTTCCTGCCGGGCGTCGGCCTGACGGCCGGCGGCGGCTGGTCGAAAGGCGTGATGACCGGATTGATCAGCCCGCAGACGCTGGCATGGAATCTCGGCGCCAGCGTGGTGCAGACCATCTTCGATGGCGGCAGCCTCACCTCGAACCGCGATTACTACAGAGGCCGCGAACACGAGTTGCTCGCGTCCTATCGCACCGCGGTACTTAGCGCCTTGAACGACACCGAAACCCAGATCGGCAGTGTGGCGGCCTATTCCGAGCAGGAACGGCTGACCACCGAGGAAGTGAAGAACGCGCAGGAAGCGTTCCGCATCTCCGAACTGCAATACCGCGAAGGCGTGGTCGATCTGCTCACCGTGTTGCAGGCGCAGCAGACGCTGTTCCAGGCGCAGGATACGCTGATCCAGATCAAGCTGGCGCGGCTGCAGTCGGGCGTCGGCCTCTATCGCGCCCTCGGTGGCGGTTGGGATGTGACGAAGGATGCCGACAAGTCGTTGCGCAATACCTTCATCCCGGTGCCGGATTTCACCGATCTGCCGGTCCCGGATCCGACCCAGCTTTCAGTGGCTATGCCCTTCTAAAGGGATGACGAAGAAGGCCCGCCCCGGCGGGCCTTTTTTGTTTTTGCAAGGTTCCGCCACGGTAGTGCTGGCCCGAATTCACCCACCGCCATTGCGGAAATGAACGTCCCGGACCTAGCTGGGGGAGGTGACCCTGGCTAATAATGACTCTGGGATGAGGAGTGTGATGGAGAGCCCTTGGTTCCATTTGGATCGAAGCGGCCAGACCTTGCGTCTGACCGCCGGTGGTCCATGGACGGTGTACCACGCCGCCGCCGTCGACGGGGCTTTGCGCCGCCTTGATCCGCAGGGCGCAACGGCGGCGGAGATCGATGCCAGCGGCGTCGAAGCGCTCGACACGACCGGTGCCTGGATGCTGCTGCGCACCAAGTCCCAACTTGCCGGGGCCGGCGTCAAGATCACCGCCTTCAAGCTGCCCGAGGATTTCAAGCCGCTGCTGCAGGTGATCGAGACCGATCAGCCGCCGCCGCCGGCCGCGGTCGTCACCCGCGAAACGCTCGCCGCCTATCTCGAAGGCGTCGGCCGCGCCAGCCACTCCGTGCTGAAACAGGCGCTTGGCATCCTCGGCTATGTCGGGCGCATCACCATCGAGTGGTTCAAGACCATTTACGCCCCGCAGCGCCATTTCCGCGTGATCGCGACGATGCATCAGATCGAAGAGGTCGGCATCAACGCGCTGCCGATCGTCGGGCTCTTGATGTTCCTCGTCGGCATCGTGCTGGCCTATCAGGGCTCCGACCAGCTCAAGCGCTTCGGTCTCGACATCTTCACCGTCAACGCCCTCGGCATCGGCGTGCTGCGCGAGCTTGGCGTCTTGATCACCGCGATCATCATCGCCGGGCGTTCGGGTTCGGCCTTCACCGCGCAGATCGGCACCATGAAGGTGAACGAGGAAATCGACGCGATGCAGACCATGGGTCTCAACGTCGACGACGTCTTGATCCTGCCGCGTGTCACCGGCCTCGTCATCGCGCTGCCGTTCCTCACCTTTTACGCCGACATCGTGGCGCTGATCGGCGGTGCCATCATGTGCTATTTCGACATGGGCATCACCTTTCCGATGTTCATCCGTCAACTGCATCAGGCGATCAATCTCGACACCTTTCTGGTCGGCATGATCAAGGCGCCGGTATTTGCCTATGTCATCGGTATGGTGGGCTGTTTCGAAGGCCTCAACGTCGAGCGCAACGCCGCGTCGGTCGGCAAGCTCACGACCCGATCGGTGGTGGAGTCGGTGTTTCTCGTCATCGTGCTCGACGCCGCCTTCTCGGTCATGTTCTCGATTTTGGGGATTTGAGCATGGCCGGACCCGACATCGTCATCAGCGTCAAAGGCCTCGTCACCCGGCTCGGCGGCCGGCTGATTCACGACCACATCGATCTCGATGTCCGCCGCGGCGAGGTGATCGCCATCGTCGGCGGCTCCGGCTCCGGCAAGTCGGTGCTGCTGCGTTCCATCGTCGGGCTGATGCGTCCCGCGGCGGGGTCGATCAACGTCTTCGGCGAAGACCTGCTGGCGACGAACGAGAACGACATGCGCGCCTTGCAGCGCCGCTGGGGCGTTCTGTTCCAGGACGGCGCGCT
>JAATGK010000500.1 GCA_015654715.1 Alphaproteobacteria bacterium | reverse complement strand
CTGCAGGCACTGAAGCTGCTGAAGCAATATCTGCCGTCGTCGTATAAGGAAGGCTCCAAGAATCCGGTGGCGCGCGAAAAGGTGCATAACGCAGCGACCATCGCCGGCATCGCCTTCGCCAATGCGTTCCTCGGCGTTTGCCACTCGATGGCGCACAAGATCGGCGCCGCCTATCACATCCCGCATGGCCTCGCCAACGCACTGCTGATCTGCAACGTCATCCGCTACAACGCCAACAACAATCCGACCAAGCAGACGGCGTTCTCGCAATATGACCGCCCGAAGGCCCGTGCCCGTTACGCCGAGATCGCCGATCACCTCGGCCTTGGCGGTGCGCGCACCGGCGACAAGGTCAACAACCTGATCGCCTGGCTGGAAGGCTTGAAGAAGGACGTCGACATTCCGACCTCGATTCAGGCGGCCGGCGTGACCGAAGCCGACTTCCTGGCCAAGCTCGACGAAGTTGCCGTAGCGGCGTTCGACGATCAGTGCACCGGCGCCAATCCGCGCTATCCGCTGATGAGCGAACTGAAGCAGATACTGCTCGACAGCTACTATGGTCGCGCCTATGTGGAGACCTACGGCCAAGACACGACCGAGGAAAACGACGCCACTGTCGTAACCCTGGTTCGCGCATAGCCTTTGTTCGCGTCTCAGCCCCCCCGCTTTCGGACGCGGACCGGCCCCCGGGCAGCAATGCCCGGGGGTCACTTATTTGAAAGCAGTACGTCAAAACAAAATGGGCGGTCCCTAAAGGCCGCCCGTTCTTTTTTGGGAATGTGACCAGCGCTATTTCGTCTTTGACGGCGCTACCGGCGGCGGCATCTCGTGCCGGCCCGAGTTATCGGGCGTGGTGCGGATTTCACGCGTTGAGACCTGCTGCGCCGCGACGGGCTTAGGCGGGTCGCCGGCGATGGCAAAATTGTATGCGCCGAAAGCAATCACGCCGAATGCCACCAAGGCCGCTCCGAGCAGCGTTCCGCGCGCACTGTTCATGTCGATACACCGATTTTCGTCGCGCATGTCTGCCCGCTCCTGTCGCTAGAGAACAGAGATAGGCAGCGCATTTGGCGAGCGCGTATCAAAAGATAGGTCATATCGGGGCAGAAGTGCCCCGATTGTGGCAAATCCGCGCCAAAGTGTTAATTCTGCGGCCGCGCTGCACACATCTGCCTGCGTTCGTCAGGCATCTTGTCCGAGTACTGTGCAAGGCAATGCCGAACGGCGCGGACGACTTCTTCGAACGCTTGGCGCGCTTGCTGCTGCGGAAGGTGTGCCAGTCTTTCCGCCACGGCGCGGCCAATGTCGACATGTTGGTAGTCGAGGGGATCGTCGCAATCGCCGCCCATGCCTCGCCCGCCAGTAGCAGTGACAGCGCCACGGCAAAGCGGATCGACATCGCCCGGCGCCTAGTTTTCCGCTTTGTGCCCGAGACGCGTGCCGGCGTGCAGCAAGTGTGCGGTTTGGCGATGCCACTGGCGTACCGGAACAGCGGGATAACCGCCGACCGTTTCGCCCGCAGCGACGTCGCGCGCCACGCCGCTCTTGCCGGCAATCCGCGCCCCCGACCCGACCACCAGATGATCGCTGATGGAAACCGCGCCGCCGACCATCACACCGTCGCCGATCGTCACGCTGCCGGCGACGCCCGCCTGCCCGGCAAAGACGCAGTTGCGCCCGATCCGGACGTTGTGAGCGACCTGGACCAGATTGTCGAACATCGTGTTGTCGCCGATGACAGTATCGCCCACGGCGCCGCGGTCGATGGTGCAGTTGGAGCCGACGCGCACATTGTTGCCGATGATGACGCGGCCAAGCTGGGCCGAACACATAAGACCGGCCGGTCCGGGAACAACGCCGAAGCCTTCACCGCCGATCACCGATCCCGCGCCGACGCGGACATTGGCGCCGATCAAGGCGTGCGAAATCGTGGCATTGCTGGCGACAAAACCATCCTCGCCGATCTCGACCGCCATGCCGAGCACCGCATTCGCTGCAATATGGCAGCGCGCGCCCAAACGTACTTGCGGGCCGACGATGGCACCGGGGTCGATCTGGCATCCCTCACCGAGGACCGCACTCGGATCGACATGCGCCGCGGCGTGTACACCGGGATCAGCGACGCCGCGTGGATAGAACATCAAGCCGACGACCGCGAAGATGTAACGCGGATCGCGCGCCACCAAGAGAGCGGCGCCGTTATGGGGACGCTCTGCCAGCCGAACGCTGGTGATAACCGCACCGGCATGGGTAATCGCGAAGGCCTCGGTGTGGTGCACATCGCAGAAGATACTCAGTTCGTCGGGCTCGGCCTGATCCAGCGACGCAATTCCGCGGATCATCAAATTGCGCGGCGCATCCGCTGCAAGTTCAACCTTGGCTTGGCCAGCGATTTCTCCCAGCGAGAACGGACCGTGCCTCGGAAAAAACCGGTCATCCGTCATTGGTACAGCCTCGTGCTAACCCGGCACCCCATCGCGCGGGTACGCCATGCTGCCCGAATTGCACGTTCCTTGCCCAGAATTAATTGACGCGGCCAAACCTTCGCAGGTGCAGCAAAATGTTTGCGCTTACGACCGTCAACTCGAGCAAGACCCGTTGATTATGGCTTCCTGAGGAATGGTCATAGCCACTAAATGAGCTGCCATTTATCGACAGACTAACGTGAGCACCAAGACCATGATGATAGAATCCCGAGCTACT
>JAATGK010000203.1 GCA_015654715.1 Alphaproteobacteria bacterium | reverse complement strand
AGAAACTCCTTTTTTCGTAGATGCAGTTGATGCTTTAGCGGCAGAGGCGCCGGAGGCAGAGGAAGACCCCCTCCAGTCCGATTCGTCCTTCCGCTTTTTCTTGGATTTTCTAAAAAACCATACCATTGTCGTTGTCCATAAACTGACGGTTCAAGATTCTAGAACCGAATGCCGACGCCCGTGCCGATCAGCCACGGATTGATTTTCACGTTCGCCGTTACCGGCGCCGCGCTGAACGAAGCGCTGGTCGACAGCCACAATCGCTTGACGTCGAAGTTGAGGAAGTACCTGCCGTCCTCCGAAAGCGGAATATCGGTGCCAACCTGCAGAGCGAAGCCCCAATTGTCGGTGGTGCGCAGCTTGCCGAGCGGGCCGTTCGAACGGTCATAGAAGACCGTGAAATTGGGGCCGGCGCCGACGTAGGGCTTGAACGGACCGATCTGGTCGAAATGATATTGCAACGTGACGGTCGGCGGCAGCAGCCAGACATTCGCGAGCTTGGTGGTCTTGTTGTAGTAAATGGCGTGCTTGTCGGTACCGGCAATGGCTTCCACCGACCAGTGCTCGGTCAGAAAATAGGTGATATCGGCTTCCGGAATAACGGTGTCGGTGATCGACACCTTGCCGCCGATGCTGACGGTCGAGGAAACGTCCGGAACAATCTCCACCGCCCGCGCGCGCAGCAAAATCGTGCCCGCCCCGTACGGTGCAGCGATGGACGGAACGGTAGCCGCAGCTAGAGCCGCGGTAGCGAGAGCAGCTATATACAGTCTGTTCATGTACATCCCCTCTATCAACATCAATTGGTGTACTTTGACCCTATAATCTCTACTTGAGAAGTAGTTATTTTAATTCAACGCTGCGCGTTGCACAAATGTCCACCGACCATCGTTTGGCGCAGGAAAAGCACCAACCCTCTAAGATAACGGATGTTTTGGCGACGATGACGTCAGCCGATGCGCCTGCGTCCACACCAATGAGTTGATCTGTCGCAGTCCGCGTAAGCGGTCAAAGCTTTTCCAGCACGCGGCCGAGCATCGCGATCAGGGCGTCGATGTCTGCTTCGGTCACGTCCAGCGGCGGGCGCAGGCGGACGCTATAGGTCCCAGCGCCGAGCAAGAGATAATTCTCCTCCTGCAAGGCCATAGCGATCAACCGGCTTTTGCCCCCCGGTCCCAACACATTGAAGCCTTGGTAAAGCCCAAGGCCGCGCACGTTGCAGAACTTCGCCGGGAAGCGCACTTCCAGCGCATGGAGGCCCGCGACCAGCCGTGCGGTCTTGGCCGGCACCTGCTCGATCAGCTTTTCGTCTTCGACGATCTGCCATTCGTGGACGAAGCGCACCATGTCGGACAGCGATCCGCCCCAAGTGGAATCGAGCACGCCGATGTCTTGCATCGATTGGCGCATGTAGACGACGCCGTTGCCGAATTTCTTGGCGCTGGCGACGGCCTGCGGCGGATACGGAACATCGAACAAATCGATGCAAAACACTTCGCCGGTTTGCCCGCCCGAGGTCTGCACTTCGTCGAGGCCCCACGGCACGTCGTATTTCTGGCACAGCTCCGACAGGCCGGTATAGAAGCGCGGCGGCGCCAGGCGATGACCACCCGCCCCTTGCAACGGCTCCAGGATCACGCCGGCGATTTCGTCGTGATAGGTATTGAACAGCGTCTCCAGCGATTGCAGCGAGGCGGTGACCTTCTCGTCGTTTTCTTCCGCCGACAACCGGGTGTGCAGCGCCGGGAACTGCACCTGAAGATTGCCGGTGATGATGCCCTGGAAATCACGCGTCGCGATGGGATCGTTTTTCAGCGTCGTGACGTTGAGGGCAAAGACCGTGCGGCCGTGGAACGCCTGATCGAAATAGATGAAACGCGGATTGATGACCGGGCGCTTTTTCTCGGCCTGACGGTGATGGAACAGGTTGATGAAGTACTTCATCATGTTCTCGACCGCTTCGGCACCCGAGTTCACGGCATAGACCTCCACCCGGTCGTTGCGCATGCACTTCGGCCGCAGCTTGTGCAACAAGCGGTAATAGGCGAGGCACTGCGGCGTCAGGATGTCGGGATTGGCCATCTTGGTGTTGGCCGCAATCAACACCTCGCGCGCATAGGCGGCCGTCATCAGCCGCGGAGGGTTGTAGCCGATCAGCTTGGAGCAATAGAGGCCGCCCACATCGGAGATGGTATCGCCGTCGATGGGAACCATCTTGATGCCGCGGCACTTTGCGAGATCGACCATGAACGGGAACGGCTCGGTGATCACGTACTCAGCCAATTCGGCCAGCATCTGCGCGCATTGCGGTTTGGGATAAGTAACTGGT
>JAATGK010000112.1 GCA_015654715.1 Alphaproteobacteria bacterium | reverse complement strand
GTCAAAAGCTATCCGCTGCCGCATCAGCCGGTGGTGATGGATCTCGGTCCAGATCTGACGTACGTCTACGCGCAGGACGCCTCGATCCAGCCGTGTCTGCAGACCGTCTCGCCTAATCCGGAGAAGGAGCGGCCGCAGAGCCACTAGGACCGCGCCAAGCTCGACGGCCACTACGAGTGCATCCTGTGCGCCTGCTGCTCGACCGCGTGCCCGAGCGACTGGTGGAATGCGGAGCGCTATCTCGGCCCGGCGGCGCTGCTCCAATCGTACCGCTGGATCGCCGATAGCCGCGATGAGATGACCGGCGAGCGCCTCGACGATTTGGAAGATCCGTTCCGGCTCTATCGCTGCCACACCATCATGAACTGCGCCGCCACCTGCCCGAAAAATCTCAATCCGGCCGAGGCGATCGGCAACATCAAGCAGATGCTGGTGAAGCGGGGCGTGTGATCAACACACCACTTTGGCCAGATGGCTGCCCATCGAGTCCGGCGTGCCGAGTTTGTCGACGGGCTGAGACGATAGGTCGGTCGTCTCGTAAAATTCGCCGGTAATGAGATCGTACTGGTCCGCTGCCAGGCTCTGGATGGTGCGGGCGGCGCAATCGATCCGGACCTGGAAAACCACCTGCGGATTGCGGCTGTCGTGCCATTTGACCAGCCGCACCGTCCCGTCTCGCTTCAGGGTCGAGGGGGCGTAATAGAACGTCACGTCCTTGAAGGTGAAGTACGGCTTCCAGTCGGACTCGTTTTGGGCGGCTGCCCGAGGCATCAGGCTCGCGACAAGAACGAACGCGCCGGCGGCTGCATAGATCGGTTTCATCGGCCTATGCTGACGCCGGGGTGATTCCTTTCGCAAGCCTCGTCCGCAGCTGCATCAGCGACCAAATCGTTGCGCTCGACAGTTTGACCAGCCGCCCTTGCGGGTTGGCGCCGATCGCCTTGGCGATCATCCGGATCAGCTTTTCGACCTGCGGGCGGCGGTAGAGGCGGAGCGAGATGTCGGACATCCGGCGGGCGCAGGCAGCGCGTACATAAGGCCGGGCGGCGGTCTCGGCGGCGGGAACGACGGCGCAATAATGGGAATAGCAGATCTCATCATCGGCGCTCTCGGTGGCGCGGCCGAGCGCTATGGAAAGCTTCTTCCAGAACGGCAGATCCGGTTCATCTTGGGTGTGAAGAGTTTCGTAAAAGAGCTTGTAATGACGGTATTCGTCAGCGGCGATGCGCCCGGCGATCTCCTGCAGCACCGGCTCGTCCGTGGCGTCTTTGATGGCCGTATAATAGGACGAGGTGCCGCTCTCGACGACGCAACGGGCGATCATTTCGCCCCGCCGTGAGCCGCGTACCGAGGCCTTCTCCTGGCTATCGAAATGGGCCGGACGATAACCGGCGCGGAACCGCGCGAATGCCTCTTCCAGCTTGAACGAGGGATCGGCGAGTTCCGCCCAGCGGCCGAGGACGCGGCCGTGCTGGCTCTCTTCGCGACCCCATTGCTCGATGACGGGATGGAAATCGGGGTCGGGGAAGACGCGCTTCAAATAGCCGACGTAATCCGGCGCGTTGTACTCGACCAACGCCGCCGATTTGATCGCTTCCACGAGCCAGGGCTCGCACCGGGAGGCATCGAACCTGTCCCAGGCGATATCGTCAGGGTGCCAGCCCTGCCTGTACACCGGTAATGCTATCATTCTGGCCTCTGTTGCACCGCAGAAGCAGAATATAACAAGACTAGAATGCAGGTGGGAATAGGTCGGTTCCGGCATCGTCAGGCGGCACGGCGTTCCGGCGCGACGTCAGCCAGAAGCAAAAACGCCGCCCGCCATGTTTCCGCAAGGGCAGCGTTTTGTCTCTTGGCCCGGACAATCTCTGGGCCATTGCATCAGAAATGTCAGGCCTGCTGACGGAGGCGCGTGAGGGTGTCGAGCTGCGCTTGCACGGCGACTTTTTCGGCACCGGCCGTAGCCTTGGCGAGACTTTCCGTTACGGCGGCAATGCGCGCGTCGAGACCGCTCACCGGAATGGTTTCATCGGCCAGCACCGTCACCTTGGTTTGGGTCACTTCGGCAAAGCCGCCGAAGACGATGAAGCGCTGATTGTCTTTGCCGCCGGTGACCGTGATGAAGCCCGGGCGCAGGGTGGTGATCACCGCCTCGTGGCCGGCCATCACGCCCATCTCACCCTCGGTGCCCGGGATCGTGACCATGTCGGCGTCTTCCGACAGCAAAAGCTGTTCGGGCGAGACGAGGTCAAAGGAAATTTTGTCGGTCATGACCGGGTGCCTATTTGTCATGGCCCGCAACTGCGGGCCATCCAGTTCTCATCTGCACGACCCCGGTGAGGTGCCGAGGTATTGCGAAACTTTCCAGGTCTTTGCGTACCTCACCTGGATGGCCCGCAGTTGCGGGCCATGACACTGAATCTTACGCCGCTTCCGCAGCCATTTTTTCGGCCTTCGCCACCGCGTCTTCGATGGTGCCGACCATGTAGAACGCCGATTCCGGCAGGTGATCGAATTCGCCGTCGATCACCGCCTTGAACGAGCGGATGGTGTCCTTGAGGTCGACGAAGATGCCGGGGAAGCCGGTGAACACTTCGGCGACGTGGAACGGCTGGCTGAGGAAGCGCTGCAGCTTGCGAGCGCGGCTGACGATGACTTTGTCTTCTTCCGACAGTTCGTCCATGCCCAGGATGGCGATGATGTCCTGCAGGCTCTTGTAGCGCTGCAGCGTCGACTGCACCTTACGGGCGACGTCGTAGTGCTCCTGGCCGACGACATGCGGATCGAGAATGCGCGCGGTCGAGTCGAGCGGGTCCACGGCCGGATCAATGCCGATTTCGGTCAGGGCGCGGCTCAGCACCGTGGTGGCGTCCAAGTGGGCGAACGAGGTCGCCGGCGCCGGGTCGGTCAAGTCGTCGGC
>JAATGK010000128.1 GCA_015654715.1 Alphaproteobacteria bacterium | reverse complement strand
TTGTCGGTGGAATTCCAAGGCGATGTCGTGCGCGCGACGCTGGCGGGCGGTTCGAACGTGCCGCGCATTCCGCCATGGCGCGCCGGCAGCGGTCTGGTGTGGGACGGTGACGTCTTCGATGCCGATGTCCTGGTGATGCGCATCGGCGCGCAGAACGATTTCGGTCAGTCCGATACGGCGACGCCGGGCTACACCGAAGCCAACGCGCGGCTCTCCTGGCAAATGACGCCGGAACGGCAATTTGATCTCGGCGGCCACAATCTCGCCGATCAGGTGGAACGCAATGCCGCTTCGTTCAACAAGGACGTGGTGGTGGCGCCGGGCCGCGACATCCGCCTGGTGTTGCGCACGAAGTTGTAATCGGGTGGGCGCGCGTGGATCGCCGTGCGCGCCCTGCCTGCTGCGGCAATGCTTTAAGCCGGCATCGCATCCGTGGCTTCGGCTTCGCCGGTCGCTTTGATCTTCACCTCGGCGGGTTCCGCCGCCTGCGCGACAATCGCCGGTTCGGCGGCCACCACGACGATCGACTCGACCGCGACCGGTCCGGCAACGATACTGAGCTCGGGCGCGGCGAAGGCTTCGACTTTGGCGACCACGGCTTCCGCCGGCAGCACCTTGGCATCGGTGTCGGCCACGATTGCTTCGGCGGTCAGCGGCAGCACCGCGTCGAGCTCACCGGCAGCTTCGGCGGCGGGCGCAAATGTCTCCGATAGCGCCGGTGCCGTGGCGATCTGTCCGGCGAAATCGGTGTGCGCCGCCGCATAGGCCTCGGCCACTGCGACCAGACTTTCGCGGCCCCGCCCCATCAGTTCGAACAGCATCTGCGAGAACAACGCGCCCCACAGACCGAAGCTGAACTTGACGTATTCGCGGGTCGCGTTCTTCAGCACCAAATCCATCTGGATCACGAAGGCGTGCTCGTCGATCGGGAAGGCGCGGGTGAAGCGGAACCGCTGATTGCAGAAATTGAAATAGTTCCGCGGCAGCGCGACGTTCAGCTCCGACGCCGGAACGATGGCGCCGATGGCGATGTTGGAATAGCCCGGCTCCTTGGGGCCTTTGAACATCACGACGGAGAACGGCAAGCCGCCGGGAAGCTGCTCGCCGGTTTGGGCGTTCACCACCTTCACCGCGGCCTGAATGACGGGCTTGCCGTCGCTCGTGCCGCTCTCGTGGACGGCGATGACGCCGGTTTGATTCATCAGCTGGGCCAGATCGGCCGGCGACAGATAGGAGATGACTTGACGGTCGTTGCTCATGGCGCCCCCCGGCTCCTATTTCTTTTGCAGATCGAACGCGGCATCGGCAACGGCCCGCAGCCGCGCGACGGCGTCTTCAGAACTCGGCATCGTGCGGCGGAACACGGCCGTCGGTTCGACATTCCATATCAGGGAGGCGGCGAAGGTCTCGCGTTCGAGGCGGGCGCGGGCGCGGGCGAGTTTGCCGCGCTGGTTGCTCGCCTCTTCGATCGCCATGGTCGCCAGGATCGGCATGACCTTGAAGTACCAGGGATGGCCGCTGGCGGCCCGGTCCTCACGGTGAACACAGTCGGCGATCTCTTTGTCGAAACGTGCAAGCTTCTCGCGGTACTCAGCGTATTGCATCACCATCCCCCATAAGCTGCGGCCTTAAAGCTTTGTCGGTGTGCTGTTGCGGCGCGGCCCATTCTTACCAAATTTTGGCCCTAAACGGGACAAAATATCCGCGACACCAACGCTGTCCGAAGCGCCCGGTCGCGATGGCTACGTCCCAACGCACCACCATCGGCGTCGCGAAACGGCCAATCGAGACCGGAATACCGGCATAAATGCGCTAAACGTGCCGCGCGGCGATCACCCAAAAAGCCAACGCCGACAGGCTCACGAGCAACGTTTTTTACGTGTGATCCTCTCCGCTCAACCCGCAAAGATTGTATCACGCCACGAATGATCGGTGACGAAAGAGCGTACCCACTCCGCAATCGAGGTGCCCGCTGCGGCAGGGCGAATAGGTATATTCCTCCGGGTGTGCATAACTTGTCGCAGTCCAGTGCATAATTATAGTAAGTTGAAGAAGTAACTCGTGGTGCTGCCCGTCGGCGTCTTTTTCTCCTTTCACGGGTTCCACGCCGGAATTTCAGCGGCCGGACGTCCGCTCAGGGTCGACCCGCGACCCCGTAACCGACAGGACGTGCCATGCGACTTATGTTCGTGACGTCCGAAGCCTACCCCCTCGCCAAGACCGGCGGACTTGGCGACGTTTCGCGCGCCCTGCCGGCGGCGCTGCAACGCCAAGGCGCCGACGTGCGCGTGGTGATGCCGGCCTATCCGCGCGCACTGGTGCAATTACGCGATCCCAAAGTCGTGGCGCCGCTGGATCCCGCGTTCGGCATCGGCGACGGCATTCTCATCACCGGAATGTTCCCCGACTGCGATCTGCCGGTTTATATGGTGTCGAGCGCAACGCTGTTCGGACGCGCCGGCGGGCTCTATCAGGACGATGCCGGCAACGACTGGGCCGACAACGCGTTGCGCTTTGCGTTCCTGTCGAAAGTCGCCGCCGATCTGGCGCTGGGACAGACGCCGGTTTCCTGGCTGCCCAACGTTGTACATGCCAACGACTGGCACACCGGCCTGGTGCCGCTGTTTATCGCCCGGCATGACGGCCCGCGCCCGCACACCGTCTTCACCACCCACAACATGGCCTTCCAGGGCAACTTCGAGCGCCAGCAAGTTCCCGATCTCGGTACTGCGGCAGGCGCCGATTTCGAATTCTATGGCAAAATATCCTATCTCAAGGCGGGACTTCGCTATGCCGACCGGGTCACCACAGTCAGCCCGACCTATGCACGCGAGATCCTTTCCCCAGAATGCGGCTTCGGATTCGAGGGCGTGCTGGCAGCGCGGGGGCCGGATTTCTCCGGAATCCTGAACGGCATCGACGAAACCATCTGGAATCCGGCCACCGACCGGTTCCTGCCCGCCCATTACGGCGCGCGCGATACCAGCGGAAAACACGTGTGTAAACGCGAACTGCAGCGCGAATTGGAACTTCCGATCGCGCCGGATGTGCCGCTGATCGGCTTCGTTTCCCGCCTGACCGAGCAGAAAATGGCCGACACGCTGATCGAAGCGCTGCCGTGGATCGCGGCGAGCGGAGCCCAGCTCGCGGTCGTCGGCGAAGGCGATAGCGCTATCGAAGCGGCGCTGATCGAAGCGGCGGAGAAAAATCCCGCCGTGCTCGCCGCAACGATTGGGTACGACGAAGCGCTAGCCCACAAGCTGCATGCTGGTAGCGATATCTTGCTGGCGCCTGCACGCTTCGAGCCCTGCGGACTGACGCAACTTTATGCGCTGCGCTACGGCACGCTACCGGTCGTGCGCAACACCGGCGGGCTTGCCGATACTGTTGTAGATACAAACAATTTAACAATTTGCGAGCGCACAGCGAGCGGTTTCGTCTTTAATGATCCGACGTCTGATGATATGGTTAGCGCCTTGTCGCGCGCACTGGCGCTTTATCACGAACCGTTACGTTGGCAGCTGGTGCAACTACAGGCCATGACCCGCGAATTCGGCTGGGACCGGAGCGCGGGGGCCTATATGGAGCTGTACCGGAAAGTAACCGGTGCGGCAGCCAAGAACGGCGAGAAACGAGAGGGGGGGGAAATGGCAGCACTGCGCGCGGCAGGCTGATTGTGTCTGGGAGATAACGTGATGGGACTCGATCAATTCATCGGCGAAGACAAGATCCGGCAACGCAGCCATGAAATCTGGGAAATGGACGGACGTCCCGAGGGCCGCGCCGAGGAGCATTGGCGCCGGGCTGTCGCTCAATTGATGGCGGAACTGGAACGGGATTGGCTGGCGGCGCTGGACGAACGCAAACGCACCGAATTCGTAATGCCGCGCCCCGAAGTGCACGAACCACCGCAACGCTGGCAGGCGGATCGCTGCAATCCTGCCGCCCTAGCCAAGGCGGCGTAAGCGGCGTTCCGGCCAGCCATCCTTCGAGACGCCCATTCGTCCTTACGCTGGAGAATGAATTCGGCGGTGGTGAGCGAATGGGCTCAGGATGAGGAACGCTACAACACCGCGTGCACGGCGGCGATGTGCTTGGCTTTTTCTTTGTCACTGAGGAAGGAGCCGGCAAAGCTGTTGGCGGCCAGAGTCACAAGGTCCTCGCGCGTCAACGGCAACGCCGCCGCAATCGCCCGGAAGTTTTCACCGACATAGCCGCCGAAAAACGCCGGATCGTCGGAATTCACCGTTACCCTAAGGCCAAGTTCCAGCATCCGCTTGATCGGGTGCTGCGCCAGGTCC
>JAATGK010000191.1 GCA_015654715.1 Alphaproteobacteria bacterium | reverse complement strand
TCTTCGGCGGCTTGGGCGGTTTGGCGTCGCCCAGCACGTGCCAATGCTTTTCGACCCGGGCGCGTTCCTTGGCGTCACGCAAGAGTTCGCCGCCGCGCTGGAGATGGTGGAGCTGACGCTGGACGCTCATGAAGGTCAACAAGATATCGCGCGGCTATGATGCCTCATCACCGCCAACGCTCCGTTAACGGATGGCCGCAGCGCCGACAATATGGGGTACCACGTATCCGCTTAGCGGAATAGCGTTACGCCGCCAGCTTGCCGATCACCGAGAAGAAGTTCTCGACGTCGACCGGCTTGTGCAGCACGGCGCATTTGTGCAGGTCGCCGGGGCATTCGGTGAGGCCCATATCGCCGGTCACGATGACGGCCGGAATCTCGGTGCCCAGCGCCTGGCGCACCTGGCGGATGACATCGACGCCGTTGGCGCCGGGCATGCGGTAGTCGCACAGAACCAGCCCCGGCATGAGTCCCGATTCCAGCATCGCCAAAGCGGCGTCGCGGCTGTGCGCCATATAGGTCTCGAATTGATAGGACTGCAGCAGCATCTGCATCGCTTCGGCGACATCCTGATCGTCATCGATCAAGAGCACGACCGGGCGGTCGTTGCTGGCGGCCGGGGCGGCGACCGGCTCGACTTCGAGGCGCTCCGCCGCGACTCCGCTTTGCGGCAATTCGATCGAGAACGACGAACCCGAGCCCAACTCCGATTTCACCGAAATGCGATGGCCGAGCGCGTCGGCGATGCGTTTGGCGATCGACAGGCCGAGCCCCAAGCCCTTGCGGCGGTCGCGTGCCGGATTGTCGAGCTGGACGTGGTCTTCGAAAATGGCACAGAGCGCATCCGCCGGAATGCCGATGCCGGTATCGGTGACGGAAATGCAGACCTTGTCGCCCACCGCCTCGCAATACATGCCGATCAGGCCCTTGTCGGTATAGCGGATGGCGTTGATGACGAAATTGGAAATCACGCGCTCGAGCAGGCGGGGATCGCTGTGTACGATCAGGTTCGTCGGCACCGAGGACAGGTGCAGACCCTTCTCCTCGGCCTGGTTCTGGGCACTGGCGATGACGCGCAGGAGAAGATCGCCCAGCGGGAAGTCGCGCATCTGCGGCTCGACATGCCCGCTTTCGAGATCGGAGATGTCGAGCAGCACGTCGAGGATGTCGCTCATCGCCTTCAAGGGCTGGCGGGCCTTGGCGCAGAGTTCCTCGAGATCTTCGCGTTCGGTGCGGCGCGACAGCACCGAGAGGTAGGCTTGCGCGGCCTGAAGCGGCTGGCGCAGATCGTGGGACGCGGCGGCGACGAACCAGGATTTCTGCGTGTTGGCGCGGGTCGCGTCGTTCTTCAGGCGCTCAAGTTCGACGGTGCGCTCGGCGACGCGCTGTTCGAGCTCAAGATTGCTTTTGATCAGCGCCAATTCGGCGTTCTTGCGCTCGGTGATCAGCTCGCTGAAGATCAGCATGCCGGCGACGCGACCGTCACAGGTGCGCCAGGGATGCATTTCCCAGCGCAGCCAGGCGGTACCTCCGTCGCTGCGTTCGAACGAATCCTCGTCGCATTTGATGGTCTCGCCGGCGAGGCAGCGGCGATTGATGTCCTTCCAGCGTTCCGGAATGTTGGGGAACAGGTCGTAATGGCTGAGACCATGGAGGTCGCGGTCGGCCAGGCCGTAATCGGTGAGCCAGCGGTCGCTGACGATCAGATAGCGCAACTGCCGGTCGAGCAGCGCGATCGCAGCTGGAGCGTTCTTCAGGAACAGTTTGAAATGCTCGTTGGTGCGGCGGAAATTGAGCTCCGAGGTCCGTAGACGCTGTTCGGCTTCGTCGAGAGCCGTGCGGAATTGGTCGTCACGCGCCACCCGCGCCGAGACGTCGCGCAGGCTCACCACGATGGCGAGATCGTCGCCGTCGCCGAACGGGCCGAGGCTGACTTCGACAGGAATTTCGTGCCCGGCTTTGGTCAGTGCCCGCACGCGCGTTCGGCTCGCTCCTTGCTGGCGGCTGAGGTGCGCCGGGAAGCCATTACGGCCGTGCCATTGCAGCGGATGCAACCGGTCCGGCAGCAGCACTTCCACCGGCTTGCCGATAAGTTCGTCGGCGGCGTAGCCGAACAACTCGGCCGCCGCGTCGTTGACGTCCACGACGCTCCCGGATTGATCGACGACGAACATCGCATCCGGGGACACGTTGAGAACGGCCCGCAAATGCTCCCTGATCGTGTCCATGCCGTGCCCCAAGGATGTCGCGACCAGAGTCATCCGAAAGCGGTTGCAACAAACTTAACCTAGGTGAGACATTTAAGACCGGACATCAACCAGGAGATGTACGTATTTGCGCTAGAGACGGGCGTTCTGACGGGATCATCCTTCGAGACGCCCTTTGGCCCTCACCCTGAGGAGCTTTCGCGTCTCGAAGGGCGAGGGCCAAAGGGCTCCTCAGGACGAGGATTCCGTTTTTATGCTCGCCGGGCTAACAGCGCTTGCGAAAGGCGCGCGCCAAGGATGCGAAATCGGTAACGCTCAGGCGTTCCGGCCGCTCGGTGGGCGCGATTCCAGCCTCGGCGAGCAGGGCTTCGGCGTCAGGCACCAGCGTTTTCAGGCTTTGGCGCAGCATTTTCCGGCGCTGACCGAAGGCGGCGGCGGTGACGGCTTGGAGATCGGCCAGCTCGGCGGGGGCCACCGGCTCGGGCAGCGGTTCGAGACGGACAATGGTGGAAACGATCTTGGGCGGCGGCACGAAGGCGGTGCGCGACACATCGAACAGGATCTTGGCGGTGCAGCGCCACCCCGCCAGCACCGACAAGCGGCCGTAATGCTCGGTCCCCGGCGCGGCGACGATGCGCTCCGCCACTTCGCGCTGGAACATCACCGTGAGGCTGGAAAAGAACGGCGGCCAGGTCGCGGCGGTCAGCCATTTGATCAGCAGCGCGGTGCCGACGTTGTAGGGCAGGTTGGCGGCGACGCGGACCGGCTCCGCAATGCCGTAGTGCTGCAGCAAGGCCGCCTCATCGACCGTCATTGCATCGCCCATCTCGACGAACAGGCGGTCCGGATAGGCCATGGCGATCTGGTACAGCGGCGCCACACAACGCTGGTCGCGCTCGACGGCGATGACCTTCGCGGCGCCTTCGGCCAGCAGCGCGCGGGTCAGCCCTCCCGGCCCGGGCCCGACCTCGTAGACGATGGCGCCTTCGGCATCGGCGGCGCGGGCGATGCGGCGGGTGAGGTTGAGGTCGAGAAGAAAGTTCTGGCCGAGCGATTTCTTGGCCATCAGATCGTGCGCGGCGATCACATCGCGCAGCGGCGGCAGATTATCGGTCTCTGGCATCGGCCATCTCGGCGGCCATCTGCACGGCCGCGATCATGCTGCGCGGATCGGCTTTGCCGGTGCCGGCGATCTCGAAGGCGGTGCCGTGATCGGGCGAGGTGCGCACGATGGGAAGGCCGAGGGTGACATTGACCCCCTCCCAGAACGACAGCGTCTTGATCGGGATCAGCGCCTGGTCGTGATACATGCACAGCGCCGCATCGTAGCGGCTGCGGGCCTCGTCATGAAACATGGTGTCGGACGGCAACGGCCCCAGCACGGCGTGGCCGCGCGCGCGCAAGACCGCGATGGCGGGCATCAGGATGTTCTGCTCTTCGTGGCCGATGTCGCCGTCCTCACCGGCATGAGGATTGAGCCCCGCCACGGCGAGACGGGGATAGCTGATGCCAAACTCGCGCTTGAGCGCCGCCAGCGTGATCTCCGCGGTCTCGATAATGGAGTCGTGCGTGATCGTCTTCGGCACGTCGGCGAGCGGGATATGGACCGTCAGCGGCACGACCCGCAGCGCTTTGCTCGCCAGCATCATGACGGCGCGCTTGGCACCGGTCAGCGCCTGCAGGAAATCGGTGTGTCCCGGAAAGGCGAAGCCGGTCTGCATCAAGACATGCTTGTTGATCGGCGCGGTGACGATGCCCGCCGCTTCGCCTTTCATCGCCAAGCTGACGGCGGCGGTGATGGCTTCCACGGTCGCGGTGGCGTTGGCGATATTGGGCCGGCCGGCTTCGCGGACGGCGCGCGCCTTGACCGCAATCACTGCCTCGTAAGGGACGCCGCACGCGGAAAACACGCCGGCATCGCCGATCAGCCGCAGCGGATGGGCGCCGATCCTGCCGCCCAGGGCCTTGAATGCCGCCGCTGCCACTTCGGGCCCGACACCGGCCGGTTCCCCCATGGTCAGGCGGATGGGTTTAGCGGACTTCGATACTGGCACTGCGTCTCAAATCTCGTTGATAACGGCGCGCGAGGGCGCTGATCTGTTCGGAGAACAACTGGTTTTCGATCTGGTCGCGGGTCGGCAGTTCGAAGGCATGCTTCTTGACGATACGCGTCTCGCAGCGGACGAAGACTTCGATACCGGCATCGGAGCGGAACGGTTCCGCCGTGCCGCCGACTTCGGTCTTTTCGAGTGCGGCGCGGGTCTGCTCATTGAGGTCGGAGACCTTCGTCGGGCCAAGCGGGAAGTAGAGCACGCCCGGCGCGGTCGCCGGCAGCTTGGACGCCATATCGCAGCTCGTCACCGCGCTCTGGATCTGCCTGGCGATTTGCCACACCCTGTCCATGTATTCCTGCGGCGGTTTCGGCGGCAGGCGCAGCAGGACGCGGCCCAGCGACACGACGGGCGGCAGTCCGGCAGCGCTCGGCTTGACGTCTTCGATCTTGGTGCCGACCGGCTCGAAGCGCTGGCGCAGCACCAGGATGTAATAGCCGCCGATCGAGCGGATCGGGGCCGACATGTCGCCGGTGCTCATCTTGTTCAGCGCGGCATTGAGCTCGGGCGCAAGCTGGCCGTCATAGACGGTGCCAATGTCGCCGCCTTGCGCCGCCGACGGGCTCTGGCTGAACTGGCGCGCCAGATCGACGAACCGGGCCCCAGCCTTGACCTGGGCGAGCAGATCTTCGGCGTTCTTTTTCACCTTCTCGTCGAGATCGGGATTGTCGACGGCGAGAAAGATTTCCGAGACCATGAAGTGCGCCTTGGAGGCGCCTTCCTTGACGCGCGTCATTTCGGCGTCGACGGCTTCGGGGCTGATGGTGACGCGGCCGGCATAATGGTCATTGACCGCCTTCTGCCACAGGATCTGCGACGCCAACTGGGCGCGGAAGGTGGCGATCTGCACGCCGCCCCTGCCGAGCACTTCGGTGAGCTGCGCCTTGGTCATGTGGTTGTCGTCGAGGATGCCCTGCATGTACTTGTCGACTTCGACCGACGACACCGTGATGTCGTTCTTGGCCGCTTCATCGCGCTGCAGGATTTCGGTCTCGAGTTGCTCGATGACCTGGTCGCGAACCTTTTTCTCGATTTCCGGTGTCACTTTTCCGAAGCCGGAGGTTACCAAGACGAGGTTCACACGCTGCCGCAGTTCGTAGGAGGTGATCGGCTTGTCGTTGACGAGCGCAACGATGCCGTTCTCTTCGTGCGACTTCTTCGATTTGGCAGCCTTGGGATCGGCCGGTTTGACGTTTCCCGCTTTGGTCGCGGCCGGAGCCGGTATTGCCGCTGGCGTCGCCGCCGGTAGGGCAGGCGCTGCCGCTGGAGCCGCGGGCGCTGCCGCCGGAGCCGCGGCTGGCATGGAGGGCGTCGGATCGGCGCGGCTGGACGTCAGCGCGCTCAGCACAAGGGCCACGAGAAGGCCCGTCAGGGTACGATTGTTCAGGTGCATCACGAACGATTTTT
>JAATGK010000418.1 GCA_015654715.1 Alphaproteobacteria bacterium | reverse complement strand
CGATCCGTTTGGCCGCGCGGGCATCGTTGCGGCGGTAGTCCGCTTTCGGCCAGCGCGCTCTCATGTCGGCGAACATCGCCGCTTCGTCGTTACCGAAACCGAGGCCGCAGACGCCTTTTTCGGTTGCCGTGACAATCGCCAAGCCGAACGGCGACCAGGCAAAACCGGCCTCGATGGTGAGCCCGGCGCCGGCCTTGGCGTAATCACCAGGCGTCATGGCTTCGATTTTCAAACAAAGATCATGCAGCCGCGACGGGCCCGACAATCCCGCCTCCAAGGCCGCCGCCAGCACGCTGGCCCCTTGCGCCAGTTCGCGCTTGGCGTGGTCGAGGGTGAGATGGCCGACAAACGCCTTGGGGCTGACCCCAACATGGGCGGTGAACAAGCGCTGGAAATGAAACGGCGACAGACCAACCGCCGCCGCGGCCGCTTCCAGGCTTGGCTGATCCTGATAGCGAGCCGTGAGAAACGCGATAGCATCGGCCATTTGTTTCATGGCACTGGGGCGCGTCATCTCATCAGGGCGGTTCATGGCGACGATTGTGGTCATGTCCGCAGCTTGGGGCAATCCGGAAGGCGGATCGACCCGATCCTTGCTATGCGGTTGCAGCGACCGGGAACTTGGAGGTTAATCGCCGCCGCAAATCATTTCAGACTCGCCATGCCCAAACCCTTTTCCAAAGCCGAAGTAGCCGCCTTTTTTGCCGCCCTGAAGCGGATCAACCCCGACCCCAAGACCGAGCTGAACCACACCAATCCCTTCACGCTGCTGGTGGCGGTGGTGCTGTCGGCGCAAGCGACCGACAAGGGTGTCAACAAGGCGACCGAGGCGCTGTTCAAGATCGCCGATACCCCGGCCAAAATGGCGGCGCTGGGGGAAGATGGCTTGATCCCTTATGTGAAGACGATTGGGCTCTACAAAGGCAAGGCCAAGAACGTCATTGCGCTGTCGAAACTGCTGGTCGAACGCCACGGCGGCGAAGTGCCGAACGATCGCGCGGCGCTGGAGGCGCTACCCGGGGTCGGACGCAAGAGCGCCAACGTCGTGCTCAATGTCGCTTTCGGCGCCAAGACCATTGCGGTCGACACCCACATCTTCCGCGTGGCCAACCGCACCGGTCTGGCACCGGGCAAGGACGTGCGGGAAGTGGAAGATGGGCTAATGGCGGTGGTGCCGGATATCTATCTTCTCGGCGCCCATCACTGGCTGATCCTGCACGGGCGCTACACCTGCGTCGCGCGCAAGCCGCTATGTCCTACTTGCGTCGTGCGCGATCTCTGCCGGTTCGACGACAAGACCGAAGAGCCGCCGCTCAAGCCGGTCAAGAGGTCCGGGAAGCTGGTTTCCCGCGCAAAGCGCTGAGGCAGGTGGGATCGGCGGCCACCGTCGGCCCATGCGGCGCCGTCTCGACATGGCGTACGCGCATGGTACCACCTTCGGCATAGAGGAAGAAAAACGCGCGGCAGTCCCGGCTGTCGTAGCGCCACAGCTCGGAGCCGTTTTCACGGCGCGAAAACGACGCCATTCCCAGCTTGGCCTGGAGCTGCGGACCGCTGAGGCCGACTAAATCGGCTGGTTCGCCAGCGGGCGGGGGTGCGGGCAAGGGCTCGTTGGTCCCGCGCGGTTGGCTGGAGCAGGCTCCAAGCAGCAAAACAAGGACGATGGCGAGCCGTTTCATGGGGATGAGCTCCTTTGGGAGGTCTTGATACACCATCGGCCGCGGCGATTGGAGGTGAAAAGGCGCAATGTTTGGCCCTTGCGTGGACGCGGCTATCTCTTTAAGCGGGCCCAGGTTTGGTTTTCGTCATCACGGCGTTTTTGCGCAAAACCGCACACACTTTTGCGCACGCCGCTTAGCTGGAGCGGGAAAATGGCACGCAAATACGATGTGGTGGGTTTGGGCAATGCCATCGTGGATGTGCTCGCCCCGGTCGATGACGACTTCATCATGACCCATCAGGTGGTCAAGAACGCCATGATGCTGATCGACGAATTCCGCGCCGAGCAGCTCTACAAAGCATTCGGCGACAAAGTGGAAGCCGCCGGCGGCTCGGTCGCCAACTCGATGGCGGGTCTGGCTTCGTTCGGCGCGCGCGGCAAGTTCATCGGCAAGGTGAAGGCGGATCGCCTTGGTGAAGCCTTTGCCGAAAGCTTGATTGCGAACGGCACCGATTTTACCACCGTGCCTGCCACCGAAGGTCCGGCCACCGCCTGCTGCCTGATTGCCGTGCCGCCCGATGCCCAGCGCGCCATGAACACCTTCTTGGGCGCCAGCCGCCGGCTTGGCCCAGACGACATCGTGGCCGACGACATCGCCGCCGCGAACATCATCTATATCGAAGGCTATCTCTGCGATTCCGAGGTTTCGCTGCAAGCGGCGCACAAGGCGGCGGCCATCGCCAAACAGACTGATACCAAGATCGCCGTCACCTTGTCGGATTCCTTTTGTGTCGGACGCTATCGCGATGAATTCCTCGCTTTTCTCAAAGAAATCGATGTCGTTTTCGCCAATGAAGAAGAGGCCAAATCGCTGTTCGAAGTCGACGATTTCGACGCTGCGCTGCAGCGCTTCAAGGCCTGGCCTGGCATCGCCGCGCTGACCCGCGGCGCCAAGGGCTGCGTCGCAGTGGGTGGTGGCGAAGTGCATGTCGTGGATGCCGCCGCAGCCAGCCAAGTGCTCGATACTACGGGCGCCGGCGATCAGTTCGCTGCTGGATTCCTGTTCGGCTTGTCGACCGGCCGGAGCCTTGCCGACTGCGGCAAGCTTGGCGCCTTGGCGGCGGCAGAGGTGATTTCCCACTTCGGCGCCCGTCCGGACGTTTTGCTGCAGGACTTGGCACGCGATGCCGGGCTGATTTAGGTCCGCGTGTTTTTTCGCAAATAGACATACAGCGCGCCGTCGCCGCCGTGGCGGCGGTGGGCCCAGCGTTTTTCGGCGATCAATTTCGCCATCGGCGCTTCGTCGAGCCAGCGCGGCACCATTGTCTTAAGAACGCCGCGGCCCGCTTCGCCTTTGCCGGTCACCACCAGCACCAGGCGGTCGCCACGGCGGTGGGCGGCAGCCAGAAACGTCATCAAGGTGCCGTGGGCGGCGGCCTCGGTGAGACCGTGCAGGTCGAGCTTGGCGGCGGGTGCGAGTTCGCCCTTTTCGAGCTTACGTTTGGTGTTGCCGTCGAGACCTGTCTGACCTTTGGCGGAAACTTTCGCGCTAACTTTCGGCGGCGGCAGTTTGGGCGGGATGATGACGGGCGTCGGCGCCGGTTTGCTTCGTAGCCCGATCGCTTCGAGAAATTGCAGCACTTCTTCGTCGGTGGCGCGGCGGCGACCGGCACGATGCGCGGGTTTTGGCGATGCCGATTTGGGCTCAGGCGGCGTATCTTCGGCGGCTTTCTTGGCCACGGCTTTGGCGACCGCCCGCATGGTTTTGACCGGCAAACGCCCGGCCAGCGCCGCCAGAAACAGCTCGCGTTCCTCGGCCGTGACTTTTCTCATCGCAGCGTCCCGGCGCGGGCGAGGCGTTCCACAACGGGCTTCGGCAGCAGGGCATAAAACCGGCCGGTCTGGTTCATGGTTCCGGCCTGGTTTTCCGCCTGTTCGCCGTAACCGAAATAGACATCGCCACGAATGACGCCGCGGATCGCGCCGCCGATGTCCTGGGCAATCAACAGACGCCCGAGCGGCGCCGGCCCGGCGACGAAAAACGGAGTCCCAAGCCCATGTAGCCTGGTGTCGACAGCGAGGCTGGCTTTGGGCGTCAGCGGCACGCCTTCCGCCCCTTTGGCCCCGAGCGCAGGATCGCCGACCGGCTCTTCGGAGAAGAAAACATAAGAGGCGTCGGCGTTCATCACCGCATCGGCGTCGGCTGGGTGGGCTTTCAACCAGGCGCGGATCACTTGCAGGCTCATGCCGTCTTTCGGCACGCCGCGCGCGATCAAGGTCTTGCCGACGGCGGTGTAAGGCTGGCCGTTCTGGGCGGCATAGGCGACGCGTGCGCTGGACCCATCCGGGAAGGTCACCCGTCCGGAGCCTTGGATGTGGAGGAAGAACAGCTCGACCTTGTCGTCGGTGAAGAACAGCACAGCGGCATGGCGCAGGCCGTGGGCCGCGATCTCGGCCCGGGCGGCGTAAGGCACCAGCTTCATGCCGTCCAAACGTCCGGCGATGCGTTCACCGGCAAGAGTAGGCCGGAAGGCGCCGAGATCGGCCTGGATCAGATCGTCGGGCTTGCCATAGACCGGAATCTGGAAGGCGCCGTGGCGGGTGCGGCTGCCGTTGATCTCAGGCTCGTAATAGCCGGTAAAGCGGCCTTGTTCGACCCGCCCGGCGGTTACCGCGACCGGGGCAAACCAGGTTGCGAAGAAGGCGCGCGCCTTTCCTGGGTCGGCTTTTTGGGCAGCGTCACAGGCTTGGCGCCAATCGGCGAGCGTGCCGCCGTAGGTTCCCATCGCCTCGTGATCGGGCTTTGCCGCCAAGACTTGGCAGGAACGCTGGAACGCCGCCAGCGCCGGCCGGGGATCGCTCATCGCCCAGCCCTTGAGATCGGAAAAGCTGGCGCGGGAAAGCGTGAGGGCCCCAGGGGCAGGATTGAGATACCAAGTAACGCCCGCCCCGATCAGAAACAGGACAAAAACTCCGAGGGCGATGAAGAGAATGCGATGGAGGCGGTGCCGCGGCACTCAGCGCGGCTCGCTTGAGGTCGCGATCAACACCCAGTTGGGATCGTGCGCCCGCACGTCGCGGGTGAAGCTCCAGACATCGGTGATGTCTTGGACCGCGGTGGGGTCGCCATCGACCACTTTACCATCGGCGTCGGCGGTGGCGGAAATCAGCCGGACGCTATAGGCCAAGGTGATGTCGGCGATTGAATTCTTCAGCGCCGCGGCAATGATCTTGACGTCGGTGAAGCCGACCAGGGTGAGCGACGCCTTGTGGCCGGCGGTTTCGCGCTGGCGGATGGCGGCATCGAAGGCGGCATACACTTCGTCGGATAGAAGCGGCTTCAAGGTGGTGCGGTCGCCGCTGGCGAACGCCGTCAGGATCATCTCGTAGGCGGCACGGGCGCCCTTGAGGAATTGTTCCTTATCGAAGGTGCGGTCGGCAAGGCCGATGTCTAACAGGCTGGACGCGACCGGATCGGACGGGCGGTCCGGCGAGATATGGCTGATCTTGGCGGCCGCGCCGACGGCGTTTTCAGCCTGACGGGCGCCAAGCGGATAGTTCTCCTGCGGCGGGCGTTCATGTCCCGTGCGCCGGCCGAGCACGGTATACAGCCGGTACAGGATGACACAGGCCACAGAGGCGATCAGAACGATGGTCAGCAATTGGGAATCAGCCATATTGGTCTTCCGCGGCATCATGGCGCGCGGGCTTGCCTAACCTACCGCCGCAGACGGGCCGTGGTCCAGGTGTAGGGCGTCAAAATGGCAAAAGTGCGGAGCGGGGCGGCGTTATCCTTGAATCCGGTTCACATTCCGTGGTAGCGCCCGCGCGAGAAGAATTACCAAGGGTTTACTATGGCCGACGAACTCCCCCCAGAAGGCACTAACGGTTCGGATCAGAACGCGCCGCGCGTTCAGGTCGTCGGCCAGTATATCAAGGATCTCTCGTTCGAGAATCCCGGCGTCATCGGCGGCCAACAGGCCCGTCCGCAGATCGAACTCAATGTCGATCTGCAAGTACGCCAGCTCGAGCAGGAGCACTTCGAAGTCGAACTGAAGCTGCGCGTCAACGCCAAGGCCGAGGACCGGCCGCTGTTCCTGCTCGAACTGGTCTATGCCGGCCTGTTCGAGCTCCACAACATTCCCGATGAAGTGCGCCAGCAGGTGCTCCTCATCGAAGCGCCGCACATCCTGTTCCCGTTCGCCCGCCGCATCGTCGCCGATATCGTCCGCGATGGCGGTATGCCTCCGCTGATGGTCGAGCCAATCGATTTCGCTGCCCTTTATCGCGCCAAGATGGCCGAGATGCAGGGTCAGCAGCCGATCGCTCAGGCCTGATCTTTATTGGGTCGCGCTTTAGTTTGATGATGCCGGGGCCGCGTTCCAAATCGCGGCCTCGCCTAATTCTTTGGCAACGAAGGCGGCGTGGGCGTCACGCTCCGCCGGCGTGATCAAGGACGGCAGCGGCTCCGGCCGCACCCGCACAGGGCGCGAATCTTCCGTTGCGGGCGCAAGCCCATCGGCCGGCGCCAGGACGAAGCGTTTCTGCCGCCCGCCTAAAAGTTCGAGATACACCTGCGCCAGAAGGTCGGCGTCGAGCAGCGCGCCGTGCTTGGTGCGTTCCGTGTTGTCGATATCGAAGCGCCTGCACAGCTCGTCGAGCGAAACGCGCGCGCCGGGGAATTTGATCCTGGCCATCGCCAGGGTGTCAATCGCCCGGGCATCATCCAGAAGGTCGTGACCGATCCGCGCCAGTTCGGCATTCAAGAACTTCATGTCGAAGCCGGCATTGTGGATCACCAGCGGCGCGTCGCCGATGAAGTCGAAGAACTCGGCGGTGATGGCGGCAAACAGAGGCTTATCCGACAGAAATTCCGCCGATAGGCCGTGCACGCGTTCGGCATCTGCCGGCATGTCGCGCTCGGGATTGATATAGACGTGAAAATTCGCCCCGGTTGGAAAATGGTCGACCAGCTCGACACAACCGATTTCCACGATGCGGTCGCCGCTCGCTGGGTCTAGGCCGGTGGTTTCGGTATCGAGAACGATTTGACGCATGACTTCTCTTAGCTTTCAGGTAGGCAACGATTGTAAGGACTTGGGCGCGGGCGTGGGCGAGGCCTTGGCAGGTGTCCACAACATAATCGGCCAAGGTGCACTTCTCGAGGTCGGACATCTG
>JAATGK010000008.1 GCA_015654715.1 Alphaproteobacteria bacterium | reverse complement strand
GTCTGGTGGCTGGTATCGCCGGGCAATCCCCTCAAGCCCGATCCCGCGCCGCTGGATGTGCGTGTCACGCGGGCGCGTCTGCTGGCGCGCAACAACCGCATTCTGGTCAGCGACATTGAGCAGCGCCTGCATACCCGCTTTACCATCGACACCGCCCGGGCGCTCAAGCATCGCTTCCCGCATGTGCGTTTCATCTGGCTGATGGGCAGCGACAATCTGGAGCAGTTTCATCGCTGGCAACACTGGCAGGACATCCTCGCGACCGTACCGGCCGCCGTGGTGCTGCGCCCCGGTTACACTTTGGCGCCGTTGAAAGCCAAGGCCTACCGGACCTGGAAAGACCGCTTCACCGTTCTTGACGGCCGCCGCAACGAGTCCAGCGCCACGGCGATCCGGGCGCGATTGGCGGCTGCGGCGGGAGCGTGATACATAGTTTCGCGAATGGGCGCGCCATCGTGCGCGCGACCACAACGGAGAACGACACTGGTTAAGAAGAAATCGCCTGCCAAAAAACCGGCCGTGAAGAAGACCGCCGCCAAGAAAACGGCAAAGAAAACGACCAAGAAAGCCGCCAAGAAGCCCCCCAGGAAAGCGACCTCCCAGAAAGCGCCGTCGAAGAAGGCTGCGCCCCAAAAGGCGGCTCCGAAAAAGTCCGCTCGTAAAAAGGCGGCGCCGCAAAAGACGGCACCCAAAAGGACCGCTCCTAAAAAGACGGCACCGAAAAGGACTGCCCCCCAAAAGGCAGCTCCAAAAAAAGCGTCTCCGCAAAAAACGGCGCCAAAAAAGATCGCTCCCAAGAAGGTAGCGGCCACACCAGCGATCGTCGCAACCCAGCAAGCGGAGCCGCCGGAAGTACTGGCCCGCATCCTGGCTTCGCTTGATGACGACAAGGCCGAAGAGATCGTATCGATCGACCTCGCGGGCCGTTCATCGCTGTGCGACGCCGTCGTGGTGGCAAGCGGGCGTTCGTCGCGCCATGTCGCCTCGATCGCCGAGCATCTGGCGCGGCGGCTGAAAGAGGCCGGTTACGGCACGCGGCCGGTCAATGGCGCCGGCACCGGCGACTGGGCCTTGGTCGATGCCGGTGACGTGATTGTCCACATCTTCCGCCCGGAAGTGCGCGCCTATTACAATCTCGAAGGTATGTGGAGCGTCGACGAGCCGAAGCACTCGCGAGTGAAATAAATAATGAGGCTTACCGTTCTCGCCGTTGGTTTTTCGCGCGGTACCTCGGAAGGGGCGCTGGCCGAGGACTACGTCCATCGCGCCAGTGTGATGGGCCGCAACATGGGCTTTCCGGCGGTAACGGTGGAAGAAGTCTCGGTATCGAAAGCGCGCGACGTCAAGACCCGCATGGCCGAAGAAGCCGAAAAGCTGTCGGATCGCGTACCGGTGGGCGCCCATATCGTCCTGCTCGACGCCAAAGGCAAAGGCATGACATCGGAGAATTTCGCCGACATGCTGGGCGCGCTGCGCGATGCCGGCACCAAGGATTTGTGCTTCGTGATCGGTGGGCCGGACGGCTTGGCGCCGCTGCCGGACAAGCGCGCCGGGCGCAGTCTGGCGTTCGGGCCGCAGACCTGGCCGCATCTGCTCGTTCGCGCCATGCTGGCCGAGCAGGTCTACCGCGCCCTGACGATTTTGGCCGGTCACCCCTACCACCGGGCGTAGCGGGCGGTTTTCCGCCGGCGCAAAAGTTGATTTCCTCAACCAATACTTAACCAGACCCTGCGATGCTCTGATGTCGCAGAAGGCGAGATGCGTCATGGAAGTCAACAGTACCGGCAAAGTCGACCGCACCAGCGGTATCCGTCGCGGCGCCAAATCGGCGTCGACCTCGGGCGGTAGCACGTTCTCGGTATCGAGCGCGCCGGAAGAACCGCATGCCACGATGGTTTCGGGCCCCGGCCCGATTGCGGCGCTGGATTCCATTCTCGCCCTGCAAGGCATGGACGATTCCACCGACGGCCGCTCCAAAGGTCTCAAGCATGGCGAGCAGTTGCTCGATATGCTGGATCAGGTGCGCGACGGCCTCTTGGCGGGCGGCATTCCGCGCGCCACGCTCAATCGCCTCGCTGCCGCCGTGACCCGCCGCCACGACACTTTCGCCGATCCGCACCTGCAAACCGTTCTCGACGAAATCGAGCTCCGCGCCCACGTCGAACTCGCCAAGCTCGAGATGCTGGACAAACGGGTAGCGTAAGCTGATTGGTTGACAGGCATATTCGCCTGATTTATAAAATTCAGGCATTTTTGCCTGACTTATATGCCACCTAAGAGATCGACCAAAAACAAAGTCTTTGCCGTCATCACTGGCGACATCGTTGGCTCGACGAAACTTACTCGCGCCGAGATGACGAAGGTACGCGAAGCCATTAGCGAAACCGTCGAACGGTTTAACGCTTTCAACTTTCTTGCCGATTATCGAAACAATCCCAAAGACGCTGAATTTTCCCAAGGGGACACTTGGCAGGTCGTTGTGCCAAATCCTGGCGCCTCTTTGCGCCTTGCCCTTATGATCCAAGCCGGCCTGCGTCATCAAGCGGGCGCAGAAACACGAATGGCCATTGGTATTGGTACTATTGATAGCTTGGAGAAATCGGCTGGAATTTCGACTGGAGAAGCACTCACCCTCTCAGGCCGAGCGCTCGAAAATATGAGCGGAGCCTTCCGCCTGACTGGTGCCCTATCAAAACGCACGAACCTTCTTGCGCCGAAACGAGAAGACACTTTGGTAGAATGGTTCCCCGGATTTCTGCATCTATGCGGCGCGTTGACACGAAGCTGGACAAAGCGGCAAGCGGAGGTCATTGGCTATTGGCTGACATGGCCTGACTTGGACCTTGCCGATGCCACTTATGAGTGGGTAGCAGACGAATTCAAAATCACCAAACAGTCAGTGGGTGACATTCTTTCCAGCGCCAATCTACCGCCGCTGCGCGATGCGCTGATACGGTTCCAAAAAACCGATTGGCAACACATTGCCGGGCCGCAGATCAAAGGGGAAGCGTAATGCTCAGCACCTTTCTCGCCCTCATCACAGCCCATCTGATTGCGGATTTTCCACTCCAGAGCGATTGGCTTCTGGCGCGCAAGCACAACCCGGCCGTTCTTTTGCTGCACTCCCTCATCGTCGCGGCGGTCGTCGTCTGCCTTCTCGGCGCGACGCCGTGGCCGCTTATCGCAATCCTTGCCAGCACGCATCTCGTCATAGATGCAATCAAGGTCTATGCCCTGAAGGATACACTTTGGAGCTTCTTCCTCGACCAATTTGTGCACTTGGCTGTTATTGCGGGGCTCGCCACCATTTTCCCAGATGTTTTTCAGCTCGGGCTTTGGGCCAAGTTTTCGCCCGGCTTTCTTGCTTTGTACCAGGCAGGGTTATGCCTGATCGGCGGAACGATTCTCTCGCTCCAAACGGGCGCCATCATCATCAAGAAAGCGACCCAGCCGTTTCTGGAGCAGATCGGGCACGACATCGAAGGACTGCGCCATGGCGGCGCGTACATCGGCTGCCTCGAACGCGCGCTTGTCATGCTGCTGGTGCTGATTAATCAGCCCGCCGGCGTAGGCTTTCTGATCACCGCCAAATCTATACTCCGCTTCGGCGATGTCAAAGAATCCCATCAACGCAAGCTGACGGAATACGTCATCATCGGGACGTTCTTGAGCTTCGGTTGGGGCCTACTGGTGGCCACACTCACCCAACTCGCCTTGAAACACTGGATGCCGTAACCAACACTCAGATTTCCAGCAACAGTCGCTGCGGGTCTTCGATCGCTTCTTTGACTTTGACCAGGAAGGTGACCGCCTCTTTGCCGTCGACGATGCGGTGGTCGTAGGAAAGTGCCACATACATCATCGGGCGGATGACGACAGCGTTGCCGTCGGCGACCGGGCGGGGCTGGATTTTGTGCATGCCGAGAATGGCGGACTGCGGCGAGTTGATGATCGGTGTCGACATCAGACTGCCGAAGACGCCGCCGTTGGTGATCGAGAACGACCCGCCTTGCAGTTCTTCCAGCTTCAGCTTGTTGTCGCGGGC
>JAATGK010000408.1 GCA_015654715.1 Alphaproteobacteria bacterium | reverse complement strand
TCCAAGGTATAGGCCAAGGTTTTCCTCAAATAGTCCGCAACGGAGGCGGCCCCGAAAGTCCATACGCCATTCTGCAACGCCCAGCGGACACCCGTATCCTTTTTCATCAGCATATGTGCGATGGGAATGAAGGCGTCATCGCGTCCGCTACGGATCCAGTCCACCAGGAACGGCGGCATCAAGGCAGAATTGGCATGGAAGAAATCAAACATGCCGTCATCGAGAAGTAATGCGGCCGGGCGTTTGTCGAACGCCGCGGCCCGCGATACCAGCAACGCCCCAAGGCTGTAGCCGAACAAAACGATCTTGTCGGCGGAGACTTCCGGTCGCGTCACGGCATAATCAAGCACCGGCGTCATCACCGCTTCCCAATCGGGACGGAACGTCAGGCCATCCACGCGCAAGGCGGCACCTTGGCCGGGGCCATCGAACGCCAGCACATTGTATCCGCGCCGCAAGGCCGCCGCGGCAATCGCCCAATAGGCTTCCTCGCGGGTCGAATCGAAGCCGTTATTGTAGATGATCGTCGGCCGCGGGGTGCCGCTGTCGTCGACCAGGAACAGATAGGCGGGAAGCTTGTAGGCCCCGTAAGGGATCGAGACATCCTCGACCGGGCTATCCATGTAGGACGCGGCCTGAAGAAAGGTGTCGCGCGACAGCTCCATCAGCGCCAGGACCTCAGGGTCCTTGGCCGGGTTGGCACGCAGATAGAACTCCGCCACGCGATAATAGTTCGACGCCCGCAGATAGGCCTCTCTGGCGCTGATCTTGTGCCCTTTGGCGGCCGCCTGATCGCCGATGCGGTGAATGCGCTCAGCCGTCGCTTTCCATTCGCGGTGCCAGGCGACCTCGTCGCCATCGCCGATGGCCGCCGCGGTCACCAGCACTTCGGAAATGTCCGCCCCGCCATCGACGGCAAACCCGGCCGCGCGCAAGGCCTCGAACGAGAAGGAGTCGTCATCAAAGAGAAATTTCATTCTTTTTCCTCTCATTGCGTAATCGAATTGATCGGGTGGGCGACGGGGTTGAGAACGTTTCGGAATGAATAAGGGTACGTCTGTCGTGGAATTGCGCGTCAATAGTCCGTGCTGACGGCTCAGTCCGCGGCAGTGCTGAGCGACAGCGGTGCCCACTCGGCGATTTCGGCTTGCAGCGCGCCCAGCTTGCGCCCGACATGCAGCAGCGCATCGGCGCCGAGCAGCAGGTGCAGCGGCGGGCTCTCCGCTTCGACGGCCTTGACGATGGCGATGGCGGCTTTGCGCGGATCGCCCGGCTGGCGGCCGTTGCGTGTTACCAGCGCAGCCCGGCCGGCTCCGGCGGTTGCCTCATAATCGGTGATGTGCTGTGCGGTATGCTGCATCGAAGCGCCCGCCCAATTGGTGCGGAAGCCACCCGGCGCCACAGCCGTCACCTTGATGCCGAGCGGCGCCAGTTCATAAGCCAGACCTTGCGACAGGCCTTCCACAGCGAATTTGGTACTGTTGTAGATGGTCAGCGCCGGAAAGGTCGTCAGCCCGCCCATCGAACTGATATTGACGACATGGCCGGAATGCTGGGCGCGCATATGCGGCAGCACGGCTTGTGTCACCGCGATCAGGCCGAAGACGTTGACGTCGTACTGATGGCGGATTTCCGCCATGCTGGTCTCTTCGACCGCGCCTTCCAGGCCATAACCTGCGTTGTTCACCAAGACGTCGATCCGTCCGAAGCGGGCGATGGCAGCAGCGACCGCCGCGTCGATACTGTCCCGCTTGGTGACGTCGAGCGTGACGGCCAGCGCTTTGTCGGAGGCTGAGGCCGCAATGTCGGCGATGGCGCTGGGATCGCGCGCCGTCACAACGGTCGGATAACCCAAGGCCAGCGTATGGCGCGCCAATTCGCGGCCAAAGCCGGTCGAACAGCCGGTGACGAACCAGACGGGCTTGTCGTTGTTGGTCATGATGCAGTCTTTCAATTGAATGCGCCTAGCGGAGGCGCTGGGAAATGGCGGCAGAACAATCGGGTGGGCGCCGAAGCCTCGCGAAGGCGATCTGGACGGGAACTTATATAGGTCGATATAATCGAACAATTGTGCTACAAGTGCACGAACTGTTGAGTGTAACGCACCAATGTCGAACGTCGCTTTGTCCGAACTGAATGGCTTTATCGCCATTGCCGATCACAAGAGTTTCCGCGCCGCCGCCAAATTACTGGCGGTTTCACCCTCCGCTCTCAGCCACGCGATCAGCAATTTCGAAGCCCGGATGGGCGTGCGCCTGTTCAACCGCACGACGCGCTCGGTGGCGCTGACCGAGGCTGGCGAGCGCCTGCTCAAGCGCGTGCGCGGAGCGATGGCCGATCTGGACGAGGCGGTTGCCGATGTCGCGTCCATGCGCGACCGGCCCTCCGGCACGATCAAGATCAGCGCCAGCGAGGCCGGTGCGACGCCGCTTGTGCGCCACGTGCTGCCAAGCTTTCTGACGGCCTATCCCGACATTCACGTCGAGATCATCGTCGATGGGCGGCTGGTGGATATCGTCGCCGACGGCTTCGATGCGGGCGTTCGCTTTCTGGAGGCGGTGCCGCGGGACATGATCGCGATCCCCATCGGTCGGGATATGCGCTTTGTGGCGGTGGCTTCGCCCGGTTATCTGAAAGCACACACCCCGCCGCGTGCACCGCACGATCTTGCCCGTCATCACTGCATCCGCTTCCGCTTCGAAAGCGGATCGATCTACCGCTGGGATCTGGAGCGGCACGGCCGCACCGCGACCATCGATGTGCCGGGGCAGCTCACCGTCAGCAACATGAATCTGGCGGCCGGAGCCGCCGCCGTGGGCATCGGCATTGCCTGGGTGCCCGAGGATATCATCACGGCGCCGCTGAAAAGCGGCAAGCTTGTGCGTGTGCTGGAAGAATGGAGCCCGCCGTTTCCCGGCTATTGTCTCTATTATCCGGCCAACCGGCATCCGCCGGCGGCGTTGCGCCTGTTCAGCCAGGCCGCTCGCGCTTGGGCGCAGGCGCAACGGCACGGCAGTCGCGCTCTCAATGTCCGTCGCGATGAAGGCGTATAATTCTTCACCGTTCCACTTTTACTTGACGAATCGTATCCAATAAATCCAACGTCGTTGCACGTTTTGCTGAGGACGTCACAATAATGAGCCGGATGGACCTCAACGATTTCACGGCCTTCATTGCGGTCGCCGATCATCGCAGTTTTCGTGTCGCTGCCGAGCAGCTTGACGTAACGACCTCCGCTTTGAGCCACCGGATGCGCCAACTCGAAGAACGGTTAGGTGTCCGGCTCTTGCATCGCACAACACGAAGCGTGTCTCTCACGGATGCTGGGCGGGATTTGCTCGAACAATGCCGCCCCGGTATCGACCAGATAGCGCGGGCCGTCGACACGCTGAAACAGCACCGGGATCAACCAACCGGGCGGCTTGCTCTCTATGTGCATCCATTGGTCGCCCAGATCGTGCTTGGGCCGATATGGCGGACCTTTCTGACGACATTTCCAGATGTTCGGCTTGAGATCGGCGGGGTTACCGGACCGACGGATATTGTCGCCAAAGGGTTTGATGCCGGAATCGGTCCGCGTGAGTTTGTGGCTCTCGATATGAAGACCGTGCGCGTTACGCCCCCGTTGCGGACGGCAATTGTCGGTTCGCCGGATTATTTTTCCCGTAATCCGCCGCCACGGATGCCTGCGGACCTGAAGAACCACAATTGCATCCAGCTCCGGCTGCCGACCACCCATAAGCTTCTGCAGTGGTCGCTTTCGAGCGATGACAAGGTGCGATCTTTGTCGGAAGTGCCGGCCGTTCCGGTATCGGGAAACTTAACCGTCGAGGATATGGATCTTGCTGTCAGGGCGGCCGTCGACGGCGTCGGGCTTGCGCTCACGCTGGAGAGTCTGGCGGACATCTTTGTCCGTTCAGGTCATCTCGTGCGCGTCATGGAGAAGTGGTGTCCGTCCTATGAGGGGTTCTATCTGTTCTATTCGGGACAGCGCCAAGTGCCCGCAGCTCTGCGCGCCTTGATCAACCTCGTCAAGGTATCCTACCGGGACAAGACGCGCGAAAAGCGGCCCAACGTGCCGTTTTTGGGATAATCAGGCGACGTCGATCATGCTGACGCGATAACGGAGTGAGATGCCCCGTCTGTGGGGGAGAACAGGGCATCTCTGTCTGATACACGGGCAACTCCGGTTGTTAGAAATCGCGCGCCTCCCTGTCGCACCTGACGAAGGACCCGCCAACTTTCGTTTGCGCTGCGGCGAGGGAAACGCAGCGCGGCCGGATAAAGCAGCCGGCGAATGCGAGCCAGCCGGTAACGAGGAGCGTTCCCGTACCAAGTGCCGCGATCATTTGTTTTATCCTTGGTTCGACTGCATCTATCGCCCGATCACAATATCGGCCGGGCGGCGGGCGAAGGAGTCCTTTCTCCTCCATTCGGCGTTGAAGACGCTTCACCAATGCGCCGTCGCGATCCGCATTCGCAGGCGGGAAGATACACCTTCCGGAATACGCCCCAGACCAGCGCGGCGTGTCTTTCACAAAACGTCTGCGACTCCGCTTCGAAATCGCCTGGGAAGAACGGCAGAAACAGCGGTTGCATATTGAGTGCGAACAGCAATTCCGCCGCCGCCCGGCTGTCTTCGGCCACGAGATGCCCTTCGCGAACTGCGTTTTCTATGGTCGCAGCCAGCCAGTTCAGCACCTTGTCGACGCATTGGCGGTAATACGCCGGTATTTCGGAAAACCGGCTTGATTCTCCGATCACCAAGCGATGCAGCTTCTGGATTTCTTTGTCGCGGCCAGCCTGTGCGAAATGGCTGCAAAAACACCGGAGCGCCGGCTCGAAGTCTCCGCCGCATGGTTCGCCTTGCGCGATCTGGCCGAAGAAACTATCGACTTCGTGCTTGAGAACCGACAGGAACAATTGCTTCTTGGAACGGTAGCGGTGGTACAGTGTCGATTTGGAGCCGCCCAGATCGTGGGAGATGTTCGCCATCGAGGTGCCGGCATAGCCGTCACGCAGGAACGAATTCAGGGCCACTTGGAAAATCTCGGCCTGCCGATCCGGCCGACCATCGGCGGCGCTAGCCAGTGTCTTCATTTGGTGGTGTCCCTTCCCAAGTCCCTCCCGGACACGACGACAAACGACAGCCTTTCGAAGGGCTACCGCAACTTCTCGAGGACCGCGATGTACGCCCGCAGCTCCGCTGGGCTGATTTTGGCGAGCTTCAATTCGAAGGCGGCGGTCATGATGGCGCGTGCTGCGTGGTAGGCGCGCAGCCCTTTGTCGGTCGCTTCGATCTCGAATTTCCGCAGATCACCGGCGTCGCCGCGGCGTTTCACGTAACGTTTCACTTCGAGCCGTTTGATCAGGAATGTAACCGTCGGTTTGGGTAGCATCAGGCGGCGCGCAATGTCGGCCGGGTTCTTGTAGTCCTCCAAAACCCTGAGCAGCATGAACTCTTTCGCGTCAAGGTTCTGGCGCTGCAGATCGTGTTCCATGCTGGCCAGGAAACTGCGGTAGATTTGGTAGTGCGCCAGCATCACTTCCCAGATTTCCATCTTTT
>JAATGK010000024.1 GCA_015654715.1 Alphaproteobacteria bacterium | reverse complement strand
GGCTGCCTTGCTGATCGGCGGGCGTGCCTTCGCGGCGATGAAGAAGTCGCTCGGTGCCGGCGAATGGATCCGGCGTGTGCTGGGCGTCTTGGTGCTGGCCGGCGTGGTTGCCATCGCGTTCGGATTGGATACGGGTCTCCTAACGCGGATTTCGGCGGCCAATACCGCGACGATCGAACAATCGTTGCTCGACACGGTGCGACCAGCGACCGGCGCCACGGTGCAGCACGTGGCCGGTAGCAGCCTGCCTGTGGAAGGCACGCTGCCCGCGCTCGATGGGGCGACGGGCTGGCTCAATACGCCGCCGCTTTCGCCTTCGTCGCTTAAGGGCAAGGTCGTTGTGGTCGATTTCTGGACCTATTCCTGCATCAACTGCCTGCGCTCGCTGCCCTACATCAAAGCCTGGGCCGCAAAATACAAGGACCATGGCCTGGTCGTGATCGGGGTGCATGCGCCGGAATTTGCTTTCGAACGCGATCCTCAAAATGTGCGCCAAGCCATGCATGCTCTGGGCGTCACCTATCCTGTCGCGCTCGACAGCAATCTGGCGATCTGGCAAGCGTTCCATAACGAATATTGGCCGGCGCATTATTTCATCGACGCGCAAGGACGCATCCGCGCGCATCATTTCGGCGAGGGCGATTACGACGTCTCCGAACGCATCATCCAGCAGCTTCTGCGCGAGGCCGGCTACCATGATGTGCCCGGCGGCATCGTCGATCCGAACGCTCCTGGCGCTCTCGCCGCCGCCGACGTCAGCGATGTGCAGTCGCCCGAGACCTATATTGGCTACGAACGCAGCGAGCATTTCGTGTCTGGTCTGGTTGCGCCGGGGGTTGAGTCAAACTACAAAATGCCCGTCGCTCTGGCGCTGAACCAATGGGGATTGACCGGACACTGGACCATCGGTGCTCAGAGGGCTGTCCTTAAGCGCGCGCCGGGTAAGATCGTCTTCCGCTTTCACGCCCGCGATCTGCATCTCGTGCTCGGCCCTGGCGCCAAGCCGGTGCGCTTCCGTGTGACGCTGGACGGCAAACCGCCGGGTGACGCGCATGGCGTGGATACGGACGCGGCGGGTAACGGCACAGTGACCGGCGAGCGGCTCTATCAACTCATTCGCCAACCAGGGACCATCGCCGATCATACGTTCGCGATCGAATTTCTCGATCCCGGCGTGCAAGCCTATTCCTTCACCTTCGGTTGATGCCGGCCAAGAACGCGGCGTTAAAATCGGAAACTCGGAAAGATACGCGCAAAAAGTTCTCCGTTAGGATGTTCTCGTGTTGCGAACGAGATAATCGAAATATTCCAGACACCTAGGAAATGAAAATAGCGGAGCCGAAAGGCTCCAACTGTGCCCACAGTTCGCGGCAAGATACCTACGGGCAGATGAGCCCGAGATGCAAAAGGGCTTTCTGATCTAATCGCTCTGCACATCGATGACATGAAAGATGTTGGCAAGCCCCTCGACCGGTCAAAGAGCGCAACACTCGAAATGCTCTATCGAGAGCTCGCCCGAACGTCAGATGGAAGCCGAGCCACGGCTGAAGAATGAAATAGCGGTCGAGGTTGAGCGTGAAGCAGGTCAGGGCTCAGCCGCGGAATTCGCGAATGACCTTCTTCAGGCATCTCATAGGTAGGGGTTGCGAAAACACTCTCTAGGAGAAGCCTGATATTGACGTGCTCCACATCGCTGTTGCTTTTTATTTCTCGGTCCTATCTGCAGCGCTAGTCACTGCGTAATCTGTCTAAACAACCGTCTGATCGCGGTCGTCGACTTGCGCCTTCCAAACCAAAAATGCGGTCACCAGCAGAACAAGGGGCAAGATGCCCCCTGGGGACCTAAACCATTTTGGTATCGACAGACGGTTGCCGGTTAGGCCAGATGCCCAATATACGAATAGCGCAGCCAAGATTCCTGGGCGCCGCGTGTCTGCGTCGGCCATCGCGAAGGCCTGCGATGCGAACGAGACGGCGGTCGCGATCCGATGATCGAGGGCGGCGTCTCAGTCTCGGTTCCTACTTTATGGCGCCATTGGCTGCTGTCTCGATGAGGTTCACGATGGCTTGCGGCTGCGATACGTAGACGGCGTGGCTGCCTTTGACTTCCATCTTGGTGCTGCCGGCACGCTTGGCCATGAAGCGTTCCAGATCGGGGTTGATCTTCCCGTCTTCGGTGGCGACCGCATACCAACTCGGTTTGGAGCGCCACGCTGCCGCTGTTACGATGCCGCCGAGCGCTTTCGTGCTGACCGGCACCTGCGAGCGCGCCATGAAATCGGCATCAGCGGCAGGTAGGTCGGCCGCGAAATCGGCGCGGAACGTTGCGGGATCGAGCGTGAGAAAGCCATCCGGGCTCTTGATCGTGTGGTTGGTTGCCGGCGCGAACCTCGCGCGCAACTCCTCAACCTTTTCCCTAGCGTCGGGCGCCAGCGCAGCGACGTAGACCAACGCCTTCACCTCGGGAGCGTTGCCGGCCTCGGTGATGACGACCCCACCATAGCTGTGGCCGACGAGGATTACTGGGCCGCCACTTTGTGCGATGGCTCGCTGCGTTGCCGCAACATCGTCCGCCAGCGACGTTTCCGGCTCTTGGACGATGGTGACCTTATAGCCGTCGCGCGTGAGAATGTCCGAGACCCCGCGCCAGCCCGACCCATCGGCATAGGCGCCGTGGACCAAAACCACGTTCCTTACTGGCTCAGCGGCCTGCGCAGGCGCCAGACATGTAACGACGCTGCCAATCGCGGCGAACGTGCAAAAAAGCCGGTTCATAGTCATTCCCTTCATGGTTCGGTGGTTGTCGGGAGTGAACGCTTCACATCCGTCTCCACCCCGGCTTTCAATGTTGGCGAAGGCACGAGCGATACCCCGGTCCGCCGCCGGGGCGAACCGCAGTAATTGATGCCGACAACGTCCTCGGCACTGGAAGCAAAGTGACCGCAAGCTTCAGTCATCTGCCTTGAGGTCGAGGAGCATGGTCGGGATCAATTCGGACACGGTTGGATGGATCGGCACAGCCCAGCGCAGGGTGTCGATGGACTGGTCGGCATGCATCATGTCGAGGATTCCGTGGATCGCTTCATCGCCGCCAGTGCCCAGGATCGCCGCTCCCAAGATACGTCGCGTGTCCGCGTTGGCCACGACCTTCATGAAGCCGAGTGGCTCGCCCTTTTCGACGGCACGGCCGACGCGCGTCATCGCGCGTTTCGCGTGCAGAAGCCGCCGGCCGCTCTTGGCGGCCTCTGCCTCCGTCATTCCGATCCGGCCCAGCGGCGGATCAATGTAGAGCGCATAGCCGGCGAGCCGCTGGCTCAACCGGCGGCTTTCGCCATCGAGGAGGTTGGCCGCGACGATCTCGAAATCATTGTAAGCGGTGTGCGTGAATGCCCCGCGACCGTTGCAGTCACCCAGCGCATAAACGCCGGCGACATTCGTCTGCAATTGGTCGTCGACGGTGATGTAGCC
>JAATGK010000221.1 GCA_015654715.1 Alphaproteobacteria bacterium | reverse complement strand
GGAACGATGCCAATTGCGCGCGCGACCAAGCAGGGAACGTCGGTCCTCGCGAAGCTGGGGGCGTACCAGAATGTCCTGGCCAGAGAGGTTCACCGCAGCCATTTGGGCATCCCGAATCTGCTGGTGCTCACCGTCACCACGGATCAGGGTCGGTGCGCGGAACTCGTCCGGAGGTTCGGGGAGCAGGCCGGTGAGGCTCCGCAGTTTCTGTTCCAGGCAGCGGCCAGCTCAGGTGTGTTCGTCCAACCCGACGCGGGTCTCCTCGCCAACCCGTGGGACCGCCCCTGTCTCGCGCCGCTCCGAATCGACCGGTAGCTGGCGGCCCCGATCAGGGGCGTATTCTGGCGCCTGAGACAATACCGAGACACACACAGCTGGTTTGTATATGAAGTCCGGGTCAGGTGGTGCTAACCCCTTTAAATCATGGTGCGGGCGGCCGGACTTGAACCGGCACGAGCCTCTCGGCCCTACGGATTTTAAGTCCGTTGCGTCTACCATTTCGCCACGCCCGCGCACCGTTTCCTGATATAGACCAGCCTCTTGTTCGCCGCCACCGTACAACCTGATGTATCCTTGTGGTTGAGTGTGATTCGGAAATGTGCGGCAGAACAAGGCCTTATCTGATGTTGACTTCACGCTTTCGGCGCCTATAGTGCGCCGCCTTTCCAAGAGAAGTCTTATCCGATGAGCAAGCGCGAATCCGCCAAGTACAAAGTCGACCGCCGCATGGGCGAAAGGATTTGGGGCCGTCCCAAGAGCCCGGTCAACAAGCGGTCTTATGGCCCCGGCCAGCATGGCCAGCGCCGCGCCAAGAAGCTCTCGGATTACGGCACCCAGCTCCAGGCCAAGCAGAAGCTGAAGGGCTATTACGGCAACATCACTGAGCGGCAGTTCCGCCGTTATTACCAGGAAGCCTCGCGCCGCCCCGGCGACACCGGCGAGAACATGATCGGCTTGCTCGAGCGTCGTCTTGATGCGCTGGTCTATCGCGCCAAGTTTGCGCCGACCCCGTTCGCCGCCCGCCAGATCGTCAGCCACGGCCATGTCAAGGTCAACGGCAAGCGCGTCACCATCGCCTCCTATCAGCTTCGCGAAGGCGATCTGGTCGAACTATCGGCCAAGGCCCGCGAGATGGCGCTGATTTTGGATGCGTCCAAGAGCCCCGAGCGCGACACCCCGGATTATCTCGAAGTCGACGACGGCAAGAGCGCCAAGTTCCTGCGCACGCCGAAGCTGGCCGATGTGCCTTATGCCGCGCAGATGCAGCCGCATCTGATCGTCGAATTCTATTCGCGCTAATAGAATCCGATTGTGCGTTTGCGAGAGCCCCGCGATCATCGCGGGGCTTTTCGTTTTTGGAGTGCGGCCGGAAAAGTGTGAAGCGGTTTTCCGATCGGTCGCGCGACCAAGAAAAAGGATATGGCCATGGCGTATGTGCTTTACGGCGACCAAGGCTCGGGGGCGTTTTGCGTCGAAGCCGCGCTCGCCGAAGCCGGAGCGCCGCTCGAATTCCACCCCATCAGCCTTGAGGCCGGCGAGCAGACGTCGGAAAGCTTCCTCGCCCTCAATCCCAGCGGCAAGATTCCGGCGCTTGCACTGCCCGAAGGCGGCATCGTCACCGAGACCGCGGCGCTGCTCATCCTCATCGCCGAACGCCATCCCGAAGCGAACCTTTTGCCCGCGCCCGGCACGCCGGAACGCGCCCAGGCCTTGCGCTGGCTCGCCTTCATGGCGTCCGAAATCTATCCCATCGTCGAAATCGCCGATTACCCCGAGCGTTTTGTTGCCGATCACAAAGGCGTGGCGGTGTTGAAGCAGAGCGCCAGAAAACGCATCCGCGAGCGCCTCTTGATCGTCGAAGCGGCCGTCGCCGGTCCCTGGTTTCTCGGCGAAACGTTTTCGGCGCTCGACATTTACGCCGCCATGTTCAGCCGCTGGCGCGAGGCCCGCGAAGGTGGCTGGCGTGAGGAATTCCTCCCGAAAATCTGCGTCCTCGCCGCTGCGCTCTCCGAACGGGTGGCGCTGAAGCCGGTGTGGGAAAAGCACTTTTCATACGGCTAAGCCGGTTTGCGGCGCGCCTTTACGGCGAAGTACAACACGATCGCTTCCAGCGGCAGCGCCGCCAGGATGACGATGCGCGGATTCACCTTGAACGCGTCGAGCGCCAGACTGCCGACGAGCGACGACAACCCGTTACCGATCCCGGCCGCGATCACCAGAAGACCGGCCGCAACGGCCATCTGGGCCGGGCTCCGGCTAAGGGCGGTGCCGAACACGGTCGGGTAGGTGATGGCAAGGAACAGGCTGCCGGATAACAGCGCCACCCAGCCGACCACGCCGCCAGCCGCCGCCGTGACCGCGATCGCGACCAGGCACAGGCCAGCGCACGCCTGTAACAGGCGGAGGGGATCGATCCAGCGCATCAGGGCCGTGCCGGCCACCCGTCCGATCACGAACCAGAGCCAGCCGCGCTCGATGATGGGAACAACGCGGCCCGGCAGTTCGGTATGCTGGAATTTGTAGTTTGCGGTCCACAAGATCGTCAGCACGGCGCAATAAGCGGCGAGGCTGACGGCGGCGATGACGAAGCTGTTGTCGCTGAGGAGTGCGCGAATTTCCGCGTGAAGGCTTCGCGACTTGTCCGCGGTCTTGGCGCGGCCCTTGGCGGCAAAGGCGGGCAGCACAATCTGCTCGACCAGGAAGGCCAACAGAATGGCTCCCAAACCGACCAGCACATAGGGGCGTGCTGACAATTGGGCCGTCACCCCGGACGACAGCCGATAGTCTTTCCCGAGCAGCGTGAGGCCGGTCACATAGGCCACCAGCAAGCCGGCGCCATTGAAGGTGTGGGCGACATTCATCCGCCGCACCAAGGTCGCGGGATTTCCCGCCAGCGCCGCCAGGGGATTGAGCGAGGTGTCGAGCCAAGCGCCGCACGAGCCGATCACCACCACGGCGCCGAAGAAGCACAGGCTCGAGTGCTGGATGATGGCGAGATAGAGCAGGAAGGCGCCGATTCCGAAAACGCTGAGGCCGACCAGAATGCCGAGCTTGAGGCCGAAGCTGCGGTGAAAGCGGACGGCCGGAAGCGCCAGAAGCACATACGCGACATGAAACGCCGCCAGCGTCCAGGCGGTCTCGACATAACCGAAAGCGAAGAAGTGGGAGAAATTGAAGAACAGCGAATTGTAGAGCCAGAGCGCGACGCCCCAGATGGCGAACAGGCCCGCGGCAACGGCGAACGCGCGCGACTGGCCCGACTTCGTTGCGCCCTGCACCGCGTCTGTCATGCCCGCCTGTCCAAGTCTCAAACCAAGCGCTCAACCAAGCGCTAGACCGAACACCCACCTAAACCTATGATAGCGGTCACATTGTTAACAAGGACGAAACAACGCCGCCGCTTGCGCTCGCGCAGGGGGACGCAAAGCCCACCCCGGCGGCGTCCGACCGTCGATCACCATGGATTTGAGAATGAACATAGACTCCCCCGATTACCCTGCGGAGGGCATCGGGCGGGGTGGCGAGGTACCTACGCGGAAACCGTCACGCCTTTTTCGGTGAGAAAGTCCTTCAGCTCGCCGCTGGCAAACATCTCGCGGATGATATCGCAGCCGCCGACGAATTCGCCCTTCACATAAAGCTGGGGAATGGTCGGCCAGTTGGCGAATTCTTTGATGCCTTGGCGCAGGTCGGCATCGGCCAGCACGTCGAAGGCTTTGAACTTCACGCCCAGTTTGGTCAGCACCTCCACCACCGCGGCAGAGAACCCGCACTGAGGGAACACCGGCGTGCCCTTCATGTAGAGAACGACGTCGTTGGCAGCGACAGCTTCGGCGATTTGGTCGTGAACGCCCATCTTCGAATCAACACCCATGAGTCTTTGGAACCTTTCAAAGGTTCTCATGAATTAAGAACTGATGCCCGTCTCGTCAAGGACCCTTCGCCACTGTCGTCAGCATCAGCGCGTGCAGCTCGCCGCCCATTTTGCCTTTGAGAGCCGCATATACCATCTGATGCTGCGCCACGCGGGCTCTGCCCTTGAAGGCGGCGGAGGTAACCACGGCCTGATAGTGGTCATTGTCGGCGGCAAGCGGGGTTAAAACCACTTCCGCATCGGGGAAAGCAGCTTTGATGAGGGCTTCGATTTCATTCGCGGGCATCGGCATGGCGCAAGCTTAGGGCAAGAGGCGGCGCCAGAAAATCCCTCTCCCTTTGTGGGAGAGGAAGAAAAATCACGGCGTTAGCGGCGCGCCGCGGGGATGTTCAAACGATCAAGGATGGCGCGGCACTAACGCCGTGATTTCCAGGTGAGGGGGGGACGTGCCTCGATCCCCTCACCAGCTCAGCCTTTCATATAGGCCGGCAGCCAGCCTTCATGGGTGGCCTTAAGGGCGCTGACCGTCACCGCCGGCAGGCCGACGCCTTCGAGCGCCGGTGCGCCCGTGGCCGAAACCGTGCCGGTGAAGCCGAGATGGGTGGCAACGACGCCCGCTTTTGCCGCTTTGGCGATGATCGCTTCCGCTTTGTCCGCGGGAACCGCCAGGATGTAACGGGCCTGATCCTCGCCGAACAGGAAGGGGATGAATTTGTCGGCTTCGAAGTTCACCCGCAGGGTGGCGCCGATGTCGCCCGCCATCGCCATTTCGGCCACCGCAACAAGCAGACCGCCGTCGGCGATGTCATGCACGGTGTCGGCGCGTCCGGTCTCGATCAAGCCGCGAACGAAATCGCCATTCTTCTTTTCCAGCGCAAGGTCGACCTTCGGCGCCGCGCCTTCTTCCTTGCCTTCGACTTCGCGGATGTAGATCGATTGGCCGAGATGGCCGGTGGTTTCGCCGATCAGGATCAGCGCATCGCCGTCGCGCTTGAAGGCGACGGTCGCCATCTTGGCAACGTCCTTCAGCAGACCGACGCCGCCGATGCAGGGCGTCGGCAGAATGCCTTCGCCTTGGGTCTCGTTATAAAGCGAGCAATTGCCCGACACGATCGGGAACGCCAGCGCCCGGCAAGCTTCGCCGAGGCCTTCGATCCCCGCCACGATCTCGCCCATCGCTTCCGGCTTTTCCGGATTGGAGAAGTTGAGGCAATCGGTGACCGCCATCGGGGTGCCGCCGACCGCAGTGATATTGCGATAAGCTTCGGCGACGGCCTGTTTGGCGCCTTCGAAAGGATCGGCCTTGGCATAGCGCGGCGTCACGTCAGTAGTGCAGGCGAGGCCCTTGTTGGTGCCGTGGACGCGCACTACGCCCGCATCGCCACCGGGGCGCACCACCGAATCGGCCATCACGGTGTAGTCGTATTGCTCCCACACCCAGCGCTTGGAACAGAGGTCGGGCGAAGAGAGCAGCCTGAGCAGCGATTCCATCGCCGGTTTGGCGGGATCGAAGGCGGGTGTGCCGGTTTCCGGCTGGCGCTTCACGTAAGGACGCTCATAGATCGGGGCGGCATCCGACAGCGCCGTCACCGGCATATCGGCAACGATTTCGCCTTTGTGGCGGACGACCATGCGATGGGTATCAGTGGTGTAACCAATCACCGAGAAGTCGAGTTCCCACTTCTTGAAGATGCGTTCGGCTTCGGCTTCGCGGCCGGGCTTCAAGACCGCCAGCATGCGCTCCTGGCTTTCCGACAGCATCATCTCGTAGGCGGTGAGATTGGTTTCGCGCTGGGGCACCTTGTCGAGATCGTTTTCGATGCCGGCGCCGCCCGTGTCGGCCATTTCCGACAACGACGAGGTCAGCCCCGCCGCGCCCATGTCCTGAATGGCGATGATGGCGTCGGTTTCCATCAGTTCCAAGCAGGCTTCCAAGAGCAGCTTTTCGGTGAAGGGGTCGCCGACTTGCACGGTGGGGCGCTTCTCTTCGGAATCCTCATTGAACTCGGCCGAAGCCATGGTGGCGCCGTGAATGCCGTCGCGCCCGGTCTTGGAGCCGACATAGACGACCGGATTGCCGGCACCCTTGGCCGCCGAATAGAAAATCTTATCGGCTTTGGCGAGCCCGACGCACATCGCATTGACCAGGATGTTGCCGTTATAGGATTTGTGGAAATTCGTCTCGCCGCCGATCGTCGGCACGCCCATGCAATTGCCGTAAGAGCCGACGCCGGCCACGACGCCCGACACCAGATGCCGCGTCTTGGGATGATCGGGCTCGCCGAAACGAAGGCTGTCGAGCGAGGCCACGGGGCGTGCGCCCATGGTGAAGACATCGCGCATGATGCCGCCGACCCCGGTCGCCGCGCCTTGGAAGGGCTCGATGAAACTTGGGTGGTTGTGGCTTTCCATCTTGAAGACGCAGACGTCGCCGTCGCCGACATCGATGATGCCGGCGTTCTCGCCCGGGCCTTGCACCACCCATGGCGCCGAGGTCGGCAGCTTTTTCAGGTGAATGCGGGTGGATTTGTAGGAGCAATGCGCGCTCCACATCACCGAGAAAATGCCGAGGTCGACGTAGCTCGGTTCGCGGCCGAGCAGGCTCTGGATCTTCGCGGATTCCTCGTCGTTCAGGCCATGCTCTTTGACGTCTCCGGGATTGACTGCGGTGGGGGCGTTCATTTTTT
>JAATGK010000032.1 GCA_015654715.1 Alphaproteobacteria bacterium | reverse complement strand
GCCAAGGAAACCGAATTCCAGGCGATCCCGAAAATGGGGCGCACCGAGTTGCAGCCCGCCGTGCCGATGACCTTGGGGCAGGAGTTTTCCGCCTTTGCCGAAGCCATCGCCCGGGACCGTTGGCGCACCTTCAAATGCGAGGAGCGTCTGCGCCTCGTCAATATCGGCGGTACCGCCATCGGCACCGGGCTGACGGCGCCGCGCGCCTTCATCTTCCGCATCATCGAAGTTTTGCGCGGGCTGACCGGCATGGGCCTGTCGCGGGGCGAAAACGTGATCGACGCCACCACCAATGCCGATGCCTTCGTCGAAGTCTCCGGCATCCTGAAGGCCTCCGCCGCCAATCTCGCCAAGATCGCAGGCGATCTCCGCTTGCTGCATTTCCTCGGTGAAATCGCCTTGCCGCCGCTGCAGGCCGGCTCCTCGATCATGCCGGGCAAGATCAATCCGGTGATGACCGAATGCGTGCTGCAAGTGGCGATGGCGGCGCGCGCCAACGACGCGATCATCACCGACTGCGCCGCCCACGGCACCTTGCAGATCAACGAATTCCTGCCGCTTTTGGCCTATGCCTTGCTCGATACCATTGCGATGCTGGATGCGACGGCCCGGGCGCTGACCAAGCATGTCGGCGGCATTACGGCCGATGCCGCCCGTTGCGCCGCTTATCTCGCCGATAGCCCGACGCTGGTCACCGCTTTCCTGCCGAAGATCGGTTACGAGCGCGCCGAGGTGCTCACAAAGGACTACGCCATCGCCCGCGCCAGCGATCCCAAGCTTACTTTGCGCGCGTTTCTTGCCACCCATCTCGGCCAGAGTCTGGTCGACGAGGTGTTGGCGGCGCCCAATCTGATCAAGCTTGGCCATACGGAATCCTGACATGTCCGACCTTCCGTCCGCCCCCAAAGCCTCGCGGCTCCACATCGGCATTGCCGGGCGCGTCAATGTCGGCAAGTCGTCGTTTCTCAACACGCTGGCGGGACAGGATGTTGCCATTACCTCGGCGGTTCCCGGCACCACCACCGACGTGGTCGAGAAGACCATGGAACTGTTGCCACTCGGACCGGTGACGCTGATCGACACCGCCGGCATCGACGACACCAGCGAACTCGGCACCGTGCGGGTGGAAATGACCAAAAAGGCGCTGCGCCGCGCCGATATTCTCGCCATCGTGGTCACCGCCGACGCCTGGAGCGACTACGAGGACGGCCTGATTAACGCCGCGCATGAAGCCTCGGTGCCGGTGCTGATCGTCATCAACAAATCCGATCTGAAAGAGCCGTCGGCCGATTTCCTGTCGCTGATCGACGTCAAACGCCTCGTTTGGATCCAGGGCTGCTCAACCGGCAGCCCGGCGGAACGCGAAGCCTTCCGCGAGGCGTTCAAGGATGCCATCCGCGGCCTGTTGCCGAAGCTGTTCACGGCGCCGCCGACTCTGCTGGGCGACCTGATGCCGGCGGGCGGCTTGGCGGTGATGGTGGTGCCGATCGATCTCGGCGCCCCGGCCGGCCGGCTGATCGTGCCCCAGGTGCAATCGCTTCGTGATCTCCTCGACAACGACGCCAGTGCGCTCGTGGTCAAGGACCGTGAATATGCCGCTACGTTGCAGCGGCTCTCTTCACCGCCCGATCTGGTGGTATGTGACAGCCAAGTCGTCGCCCGCGTCGTCGCCGATACGCCGCCGAGCATTCCGCTGACGACGTTTTCTATCCTGTTTGCCCGTTTCAAAGGCGACCTCACGACGCTCGCCCGCGGCGCCGGGGTGCTCAACCGCTTGCAGCCCGGCGACCGCATTCTGATCGCCGAAGGCTGCTCGCATCACCCCCTCGAAGACGACATCGGCCGGGTGAAAATCCCGCGCTGGCTACGCCAGTTCGCGGGCTGTGAGCTCGACATTTCGTCGTGCGCCGGTCACGACTTGCCGGCCGACCTCGGGTCCTACCGGCTGGTGATCCACTGCGGCGGCTGCATCATGACGCGTCAGGAAATGCTCTCCCGGACGGGTGAGGCGACGCGGCACGAAACGCCTATGACCAATTACGGCCTCGCTATTTCGGTGCTCCAGGGCGTCTTGGTACGGGCCTTGTCGCCGTTCCCCGACGCGTTGGCGGCTTACCGGCAGGGTTAAGCGCCGGTAGTGATTTTGTAAAATCGAGTCAGTAATTCGTTCAGTTATTTGAACGGCGGCGTGCGAGGTGGATTTCGTCACCTAAAGGAGCCAGTTGGCGCCGAAAAGCCCCTTATCCCGACAGATTGATTGGCAATTGGCCGGAACAATCCTATGTAAGCGTCAACCGTGACAGGGTGGTGGTTCCACTGCCCCGATTGTTCACGTCCCTGCCCTTTCCGGCGTAGCCGGCAGAAACTTGCCCCCGGGCGCAATCAGCGCCGAGCACGAGACCAATCATGACGTTCTCAGAAAACAATTCGAAATGGCAGCGCGCGAGCGATGCGGTCCATAACAGCACCCTCGGCCGGTTTCTCACCCGGCGCATGCTGATCGTACTGGCGATCACGCTCGGTTTGCTGGTTCTGATTTTCGGCTACCTCATCGGCATGCAAATGGTGGTGGCGAACTACATGGCCAACATGAAGCAGGTCACGACGGTGGCGACGACCCACGCCCGGCCGACGCCATGGCAGTCCCAGCTCACGGCGGTCGGCACGTTGCACGCCATCGACGGCGCCGATCTGTCGTCGGAACTGGCTGGCATCGTTGAAAAAATCGGCTTCGAGCCGGGCCAGGACGTCAAGAAGGGCACGCTTCTGGTCCAACTCCGCGACGAATCCGATCGCGCCACGTTGGCAGCCGACCGCGCCGCCGCCGATTCGGCTTTGCGCACGTACCGGCGCTATGCCGAGTTGGTCAAGACCAACGCCATCAGCCAGACGGCTTACGATCAAGCGCTTGCCAGCATGCTGTCGACCAAGGCCGACGCCGAATCTCAAGCCGCAACCGTCGCCAAAAAGGCGATCCGGGCGCCGTACGACGGCCGCGTCGGTATCCGTCAGGTCGACGTCGGCCAATTTGTCGCCGCCGGGGCCTCCGTGGTGACGCTGCAGCGGCTCGACCCGATCTATGTCGATTTCTCGATCGCCCAGCAGCAGCTTCCCAATGTGCGGGCGGGCGACAGCGTCCAGCTCGTCAGCGACACCTTCCCGGGCCGCGCCTTCCCCGGCAAGGTGATTGCGCTCGATCCCAAGGTCGACACCAATACCCGTACGGTGCGCGTACGGGCCGAGATTGCCAATCCGCAAAAGCTGTTGTTGCCCGGCATGTTCGCCAACGTGACGATCGATATCGGCGCGCCGCAACAGCCGCTGACGTTGCCGCAGACCGCGATCACCTACAACACCTATGGCAACATCGTCTTCGTGGTGCAGAAGTCCAAGGACAGCAAGGGCAACGACCAGCTCATCTCGCAGCAGCGCTTCGTCAGTACCGGCGAAACCCGCGGCGACCAGGTTATCGTCCTTAGCGGCGTCACGGCGCTAGACGAAGTGGTCAGCGCCGGCGCCAACAAGCTGAAGAACGG
>JAATGK010000249.1 GCA_015654715.1 Alphaproteobacteria bacterium | reverse complement strand
GAGAAGGACCGCAGCCGCATCCCGGCGATCGACACCGGCGTCGACGAGGAACATGGCTGGCAGTTCGGCGACATCAAGGTCCAGGTGCTGGAGGTGCCGGCGCATACGCGTGGCGCCGTGGCGTATGTGTTCGGGTCGGCGGTGTTCACCGGCGATACGATGTTCGTCATGGGCTGCGGCCGGCTGTTCGAGGGCTCGGCCGAGATGATGCTGGCGAGCCTCACCAAGATCGCGGCGCTCGCCGACGACACCGCGGTCTATTGCGGCCACGAATACACGCTTGCCAATGCCCGCTTCGCGCTGAGCCTGGAACCTGGCAACGCCGATTTGCAGGCGCGGCTGCACGAGGTGGAAGCGTTACGCGCTGCGGGCAAGTTCACCGTGCCGTCGACTATCGGCCGCGAGAAAGCGACCAATCCGTTCTTGCGCACCCACTCGGTGGAAATCCGTGCCACGATCGGCCTCGCCAAAGCCGACGATGCCACGGTGTTCGCCGAAATCCGTCGCCGCAAGGATAATTTCTGAAATTACCGGCTGACGAACTCACCCCAGATCGAGCCGAACTGCAGCACTGCCGCGGCCAGCACGAAAGCGTGCCAGATGGCGCGGTGATAAGGGATGCGCTCCATCACGTAGAAAACCACGCCCACCGAATAGACGATGCCGCCCGCCATCAGAAGCCAGAAGTTGACATGGGCCAGCGACGCCGACAGTGGCAGGATCACGGTGACGATCACCCAGCCCATGGCGAGGTAAAGCCCGAGCGACAGCCATTCGAAACGGCGCGGCCACACCAGCTTCATCACCACCCCAACCGTGGCGCAGAACCAGACCACCGACAGGATGATGGTGCCAGAGGTTGCCCCCAGCCGGTTGACCGCGAACGGGGTATAGGTCGCCGCGATCATGATAAAGATGGCGCAGTGATCGAGGCGCCTGAGGATGGTCTTCGACGGACGCGAATGCGGCATCATGTTGTAGGCGGCCGAACAGCCGATCATGGCCAACAGACCGATGCAGTAGATCGTGACCGACACCACCACGTTCAGGCCGGTGACGTGCGAGAGCAGCCACAACGAAGCGTTGATAGCGAATAGAACGCCAGTCACATGCACCTCCGCGTCGGCGGTCTCTTCATGCCGCGTGTACAGGCGATGGACCCGTTCGACCGTTTTGTTCATAGCCACACTCCGAAAACGCCGGCCCCGCGAACGGAATTATAGCATTTCACCGTTTCGCGGAAACGAGGAAGCGCTCCAGCTTCATAGTTTATCGCACTTAGCGGCGGAAAACCGCCCGGCGCGCTTGGTAAGCCCGCGCTGAATAGCCCGCAGCGCGCATGGGAACTTTTCCGGCAAGCGCTTTGCCCCACACTGGCGCAACAATGCAAGGCACGGTGGCGTGACGATTACGTTTCGCGCGGCGGCGGGGCCGGACGGCGTTTGATGAAAGTTTCGAGCTTCTTGGCGATCTGCGGAATATGGAACTCGCGGTCCCATACGGTCGTCGCTTCAGCCAGAATCTTGGCGCGCAATTCCTCCGGAACCTCCGCCCAATGCACCAGCAACGCCGAGCCGAGGCGGCGGACATAAGGCTCGTCCTCACTGGGATATTTGAACGCGAACGGATCTTGCTTCGGGGATTTCACGTATTTGAACCTTTTGAAAAACGCGTCGGCCGTAAGGCGCATACGCCGTATTGTATCAAATCCTTCGCGGGCGCGCCGTCAAGGAGACCACGACCAAATTTGCACCCCCGGGAGCGCCGCGCCGCAGGGGGCTTTCCCTGGCGACATGCTAGAGCGCTTTCCGGATGAGCGGGACCCGGTTTTCTACCCCTAAGCGCGACAAACTAAGAACCTAGGGTGTTTCATTGTTTCCGTGAAACGGCGAAATGCTCTAAAAACAGCGCCGCCGTTCCAGCGAAGGGGTTCCGCATGCGTCTTGCGATCGTTCTGGCCACAACCGGCCTGCTCTCGGTGGCGGCAATAGCCCAGCCGCAAGCCAAGATCGAAACCAGCATGGGCACGGTAGTGGTCGTTCTGGAAAAGGACAAGGCGCCCAAGACCGTCGCCAACTTCATCCGTTATGCCAAGCAGGGGCTTTACAACAATACGGTGATCTATCGCATCGTGCCGGGCTATGTGGTGCAGACCGGCTCGCTCGGCGCCGACCTCAAATGGCGGCCGACCGGCGCCGGCGTTCCGCTCGAAACCGCGGGCGGTCTTTCCAACAAACGCGGCACGCTGGCGATGGCGCGCGACATGAAGCCGACCAACAGCGCCAAGGCCGAGTTCTTCTTCAACCTTGCCGATACCAACGCCGCCGCCCTCGACGCCAAACCCGGCGATGCCCCCAACACCACCGGCTTTGCTGTGTTCGGTCATATCACCAGCGGCCAAGAGGTGCTCGACGCCATCGCCCTGGTGCCGCTCGGCGGCATGAAAGGCTCGTTCCCGGCCGCTTATCCGCAAAAGCCGATCGTCATCAAGAAAATCGCGATCAGCGAAGTGGCGAATTTGCCGCCGCCGCCGCCGCCAGCAGCCGATGCGGCAACTCCTCCGGCTACGGATCAACCAGTGCATTAGGCCTCCAGACTCGCCAGCATCGCCCGCACTTTGCGCCGCCAGTCGGCGATGCGGCGCCTCAGGGCAGGCATTTCGGCGGTGTGAAGGCCGGTTTTGACAGCGTTGCGGTTGCCCGGGCGGCCACCAATTCTGGGTTGCCAAACCACGTCGGTACGCAACAGCTTGATCGTCGTTTTTCGATTCATCGCCCTTTTTCCGCCCCCTCCCTCCCCCTCTGGAAAAACGACCTCGGCCGCGACCGAATGACGGCCGCCCGCCTCGGGCTTCGGGGCGCTGGTATCCGGGTTCGCTGCTGATCGCATGGCGCTTCGTCCGCTCATCACGGCGGGAATATGGGGACTGCGGCCGGGTTTGGTGAGTGGGGATAGTGGAACTGCGACTAAGCACGCCAGGCAGCACGCAACTTGTTGGCAACACGCACAGTTCCGCGACGGCCAAGCCGGATTATGCGGTTAACGGCTGTGGGATAGGGAAGGAAAAGCAGGAGCGGGTGCAGATTTATCCCTATCCATCATGGCCGGGCTCGGACCCGACCATCCAGGACTTTTCACGCGGAGACGCAGAGAGGTGGTTTGGCCGGCACCCGCAGTTCCGACTACAATCCGCGAGAAATCGGAGCAACTCATGTGCAAGAAGACCATCGCCTAGCCTAGGTGTCATCGCCCGCAACTGCGGGCGATCCAGGTGTTATTTCTCAGGCTTGATAGGCCTAAATCAAACTTTTTTGGAACCCGCGGGGCCGCGAGACCTAGATGGCCCGCAGTCGCGGGCCATGACAACGTGGGGTTTGGGTTATAGGCGATAGTCTTGCCGCAAGGGCGAAGTTATGGGCGGCTGGCGTTCTTCGGTTTGGCGGCGTAGGAGAACTCGCCAAACTTGGAGAACGTGATGAAATCGGAAGTTTGGCTTAAAGACCTCGATTCGCGGCTGGCGACACAGCTCAAATTCCTCATCGCGGCGGACCGGCTGAAAAGCGTGAACCGCGCCTGCCGCATCACCAGCGGCGAGCGGTTTGAGAATTCGGCCGAGCATTCCTGGCACCTGACCTTGTTCGCTTTGGTGCTGCAGGAATGGGCGGTGGCGCCGGTCGATATTTCGCGCGTCGTGCAGATGCTGATCCTGCACGATCTGATGGAGATCGAATGCGGCGACACGCCGTTGTTCGATACCGCCAATGTCGCCACCCAAGATGCGCGCGAACAAGCGGCGGCCGACGTCGTGTTCGGCCTGCTGCCGGACGATCAAGGCAAGGCGTTGCGCGCGATCTGGGAGGAATTCGAAGCGGCGGCCACGGCCGATGCAAAATTCGCCAAGGCGCTCGACCGGCTGCAGCCGATCCTGCTCAACCATGTGGTCGGCGGCGGCAGTTGGATCACCTACGACGTCGACATCACCCGCGAACGGGCGCTGACCGGCCGCATCGAAAAAGGCTCGCCCGAACTGTGGGCGGCGGCCAATGCGGCGTTCGAAGACGCGGTGCGCTGCGGCTGGATGAAACCGGCGCCGTGACCAAAGCCGACGTGCGGGTGATGAGGCTTACCCCCACCCGAAACGCTGGCGCGTTTCGACCTCCCCACAAGGGGGAGGTGAAAGAAATCAGCGCTTCTGCCGGGCTTTGCGGGCGGCGTAGCGGGCGTCGCGGGCGGCTTTTTGGGCGTTGAGCAGTTCGGCGTATTTGGCCATCTGCTCATGCTTGGCGCGCTCGGCTTCGGCGGCGGCTTCGGCTTCGAGACGCACACGCTCTTCTTCGGCGGCGCGGCGCTCGGCTTCGAGGCGCTCGGCTTCCGCCTTTTTTTCGGCTTCGCGCAGCGCTTGGCGTTCTTCGCGGTCTTTGGCGATGCGGGCACGTTCCGCCGCGCGTTCGACGGAGGTTTCCTTCATCGCTTCGGCGCGCTTCTTGGCGCGTTCGAGTTCGGCGGCACGCGCCTTGTTACGGTCTTGCAGACGGTCAGTAAAACTATTGGGATTGAAAGCGGGCATTGTTACGTCGGGTACCTTTTCTCTTCGTCATCATCGGGTTGGTGGGCATCCCCCCACCCCAATTCGCGGTGCGAATTGGACCTCCCCGCGAGGAGGAGGTTACTTGGGTTGTTTTGTTCGCGTCAGTTGTCCAGGAATGAGCGCAGTTTGCGGCTCCGCGATGGGTGCTTGAGCTTGCGCAGCGCCTTGGCTTCGATCTGGCGAATGCGTTCGCGCGTCACGCTGAACTGCTGGCCGACCTCTTCCAGGGTGTGGTCGGTGTTCATGCCGATGCCGAAGCGCATTCTGAGGACGCGTTCCTCGCGCGGGGTCAGCGTCGCCAGCACCCGCGTCGTGGTTTCGCGCAAATTGGCCTGGATGGCCGCGTCGATCGGCAGGATCGCGTTCTTGTCCTCGATGAAATCGCAGAGATGGGAATCTTCCTCGTCGCCAATCGGGGTTTCGAGAGAGATCGGCTCCTTGGCGATTTTCAGGACTTTTCGCACTTGCTCGAGCGGCATCACCAAGCGTTCTGCCAACTCTTCCGGCGTCGATTCGCGGCCGATTTCGTGCAGCATTTACCGTGACGTACGAACGAGCTTGTTGATGGTCTCGATCATGTGCGCCGGAATGCGGATGGTGCATGCCTGGTCGGCAATGGAACGGGTGATGGCCT
>JAATGK010000215.1 GCA_015654715.1 Alphaproteobacteria bacterium | reverse complement strand
CGAATTCTTCATCAGTACCGGCGACCAACCGCAGCCCGACGCGGGCGCTCAGCTCGGTCCGGCGTCCATCGGCTTTGCGGCCTTTGGCCAAGTGTGTGCCGGCATGGATGTCGTGCGCCGCATTCAGGCGCTTGCCGTAAGTGCCGAAGCGCCTGGCGGCGACGCCCGGTTTCGGGATCAGTTTCTCACATCGCCAGTGCCGATACGGCTGAAGTGCTTACGATAATTAGAGTGTTAATTGCAAAGAGCGTGCCAGGCTGTTCTTTCCGCCGCCGCATACCGCGGACCAAATCCCCTTGAGCAGACCTTTGCCAGGATCAGGTACGGGATGCGTGCGGCTCAAGAATACCTCAGCAGATATTAGGCAATACGTTCTCGCCGGAACGCAGATCTACCAATTGTATAATGTGCCGTCTTCGAGACGGTTCACCGGCAGACTCGCTTGGCGGTAAGGAAATTTGGCCGCCAATGCCTCGTCGATCTCGACGCCGTGTCCGGGTACCTCGCCCGGATGCAACATGCCGTCGGCATATTTGTAGGCGTGCGGGAAGACCGCGTCGGTCTCCTCGGTATGGCGCATGTATTCCTGGATGCCGAAATTGGGCACCGACAGATCGAAATGCAGCGCCGCCCCCATGCAGACGGGCGAAAGATCGGCGGCGCCGTGACAGCCGGTGCGCACCTGATAGAGATCGGCCAGCGCAGCGACGCGGCGCAAATGTGTGATGCCGCCGGCGTGAACTACCGACATGCGGATGTAGTCGATCAGTTGTTCGGTGATGAGATGTTGCGCATCCCAGATGGAGTTGAGCACTTCGCCCACCGCCAGCTTCGTCGTGGTGTGGTGGCGGATGAGCCGGAAAGACTCCTGGTTCTCCGACGGTGTCATATCTTCGATCCAGAAGGGTCGGAACGGCTCGAGATCCTTGCCTAGCCGTGCTGCCTCGATCGGCGTCAGGCGGTGATGCGCGTCGTGGAGAAGATGCACGTCCCAGCCCAGGGCCTCGCGCGCGGCGGCAAACAGCTTCGGCACCACGGGCAGATATTTGGTCGTCGACCAAGTGTTTTCGACCGGGACGCCGGCCTTGGCCGAGCCGTAATGGCGTTGCTTGCCCCATACGCCATAGATGCCTTTCAGTCCCGGAACGCCGCATTGCAGGCGGATGGCGAGATAGCCTTCCGACCGGAAGCGCTTGGCAGCTTCGATGGCTTCGTCGATGGTTTCGCCGTTGGCGTGGCCGTAGACCAGAACGCCGTCACGTGCCGCGCCGCCCAGCAGCTGGTACAGCGGCAGCCCTGCCTGCTTGGCTTTGATGTCCCATAGCGCCGTATCCACGCCGGCGATCGCCGTCATGGTAACGGGGCCGCGCCGCCAATAGGCACCGCGATAGAGATATTGCCAGGTGTCTTCGATGGCCTGCGCATCGCGCCCGATCAATGTCGGGCAAACGTGCTCGGTGAGATAGCTCGCCACCGCGAGTTCGCGGCCGTTGAGCGTCGCATCGCCAATACCGGTGATACCGTCTGTGGTCTCGATTTTCAGGGTGACGAAATTGCGTCCCGGCGAGGTGACGATGACGCGGGCGCTTTTTATTTTCAGCATGACAAACCTTTCGAGCGGATGACGGCGTCACGCACCTTCGCATCAATGCAGAAGCCGTCGGGGAAGATGACCGGATCTTCGAGCAGCTTTTCGATGTCTGCGCCCGCCGCCGCCCAGTCCTTGAGCCGCGCGGCATTGACGTCGATCAGCGTGCCGGTGGCGGCCAATGCGATCCAGGCGCGGACCACCGCCGCCAGACGGGCGAACGGCGCACCGCTGCGCGCGTTGGCGAAGAGGAGCGGATAGAGTCGCACGCCGAGCTTGAGCGAGCCGTCCTTACTGATTTTTTCGAGTTGATGGTCGACAGCCGGGTTGCAGAAGCGGGCGCGGGTTTTGCGCCAGTATTCGTCGATGCGTTGCGGCGCCAGCGCGGGGGCGACCTCTTCGGCAATGAGCGCATCGACAAAGCGCGCAATCTCCGGATCGGCGATCGCCTCGCGCACGTAATGATAGCCGCGCGGCAGGCCGAAATAGGTGAGCGCCAGGTGGGCGAGGTTGAGAACGTGGAATTTGAGGCGGCCGTAGGCGGCGACATCGTCGACCAGTTCGGCGCCGGCGGCGGTCCAGTCCGGCACAGGCCCCGCGAAATCGCGCGTGATCACCCATTGGGCAAAGCTTTCACGCTGGACGCAGGCGGTATCTTCCAGGCCAATCGCGGCTTCGATGCGGGCGCGCGCGATTGAACTTGTCGAGGGAACGATGCAGTCGACCATGGTATCGGGGAAACGCACATTGCGTTCCATCCAACGCGCCAACGCGCCATTGCTGCGCTCAGCGAAGACCTGCATGGCTTTGGCAAGCTTGCTGCCGTTGGCGACGCGGTTTTCGCAGCTGATGATCGTGATCGGCGCGCCGCTCGTTTTCATGCGTTTGGCAAGACCGGCGCAAAGCCAGCCCACGACGGACGTCGGCGCATCGGGATGCAGAAGGTCGTGAGCGATTTCGGTGTTGGCGAGATCGAGCGCGCCTGTCGTGCCGAAGCAATAGGCCTTCTCCGTCACCGACAGCGTGGCGACGTGGGTTTGCGGCGCATTGAAGACCGCGTCGATGCGCGCCTGATCGCGTCCGGCAAACAGTGACTGGCGCATTGCGCCGATCACACGATAGGTGATTTCGGCATCACGCGTTTCGACGGTGTAAAGGCAATCCTGTGCGGTGAGCGCATCGGGGACCGTCGCATGCCGCAGCGAAACACCTGCAATCCCCCAATCGCCGGGCGTGTGCTCGATCGCGTTCTCGGTAAAGACCGCCAGATGCGCACGCGAAAAAACGCCGACGCCCAAATGCAGAATTCCCGTCTTCAACGAGGCGGTATCATAAGCTGGCCGCCGGACCGACGGTGGCAAACACGACAATGTGGCGCGGGAGAGGCGCATGTTCATGGATTGATATCTTTTCCGCTGTAGTGGCCGGTGTGTCGTCGTGTTCCAGCGTCAAAATGCGGCAGAAGGAAACCGCCATTGAGCGCCTGAAGCTGACGTGCAAACCGAGCCATCCCGCCGGTGGCTCACCTCATAGGATGTAAAGAGGTGAGCCAGCGGCATGGTGTCGAGCTTGCGGCGAACCGTTTAGCGCTTCTCGACCTTGAAGTACTTCTGCGCGAACTTCAAGAACGTCTCCCAGTTCGGGCCTTGGCCAGCGCCGTGGCCATAGTCATGCTGACGGAAGCCGATGTCGCCACCGATCAGCGGCGTGCCGAGTTTCGGGAAGGTGTCGCTTTCCAGCGGCTTCTTGCCGAGCAAAGTGTAGACGGGGCCGGCTCCGACGGCGGCCATGAACGTGCCGGGGGCATCGACCCAAGCGTCGCCCGACTCCGGATTACCGGCGCTGAGGAACACCGGACGCGGTGCGCATAAGGAGATCATGGCGTCGGCGTCAACCGGCAGATAGTTGGCGTTCAGCGGATCGGCGGCATACTTCAGATAATTTCCCGCCATCCAATGGAATTCATGGGGAGCGGCAATGCTTTCCAGAGTTTCGCCGTAGTTGTGGCGAAGCAGTTTGGCGCCGGCGCCGCCCGACGAACTGATGAAGCCAATGGCAAAGCGCGAGTCAAACGCCATGGCGACGATTGCGGCCTTGCCGGCGCGCGAATGGCCGGTGATGCCGATTTCGTCAGCCGCGACCTTAGGATCGCTCTGCAAATAATCGAGCGCGCGGCTGGCGCCCCAACCCCAGGCGCGGAGCACGCCCCAGTCGTCCAGCTTGCGCGGCTGGCCCTTGTTGACCAGGCCGATGATGCCCGCCGTCAGACCGGCGGCGTTGTCCGCCTGAACGCTGTTGGCGTCGATCGTGGCAAAACCCCAGCCGAGCTTAAGCAGTTGCGTGCGCCCGTCAGGACCAGTGTACGGCCCCGGCGTCTTGTAGCCGGGCAACAACTCGCTCGGCCGTTTGGTTTGCGGAAGGCGGTTGCCGCCGCCGTATTGCAGGATGACCGGAACGCGGCCCTTGCTGTTCGCCGGCAGTGTCTCGGTCATGTTGATTTCGACGGAGATCGACGGATAGGCCGAATTGTCGACATGACCGACCAATTCCTTGACGACGGCTTTGACGCCATCGACGGTTTCCATCGTAGTGCTGACGACTTTCCAGGTCACGCCGGGAACGTTAACCGGCATGCGACCGTAGATTTCACGCTCGTAGGCCGCGACGATTTCGGGCCGGCGCTCGGCCCACCACAAAGCGGCTGTCGTCGTTTCGGCGCCGCCTTCCATCCTGAGCACATCGGACGGACGCGGATAAGGATTGGCCAGCGCCGGATCGTAGTTTGCGGCATTGGGGGCATCGGGATTGAGCCCGTTGGTTCCGCCGCGCACACCGGTAAGATGTAGCGCGTCGATTTCGCGCTGACGCTCGGCGTTGTTGTCTTGTAGGAGCTTCTGCTGTTCCGGCGTTGCCGCCGCCGCACGTTCGGGCAAACGCGGCACGGTGGAATTCTTGAAGTAGGCCGACTGGGCGGAGCTTGGGGCCGCCAGTAGCACGGCCAACACCGATGCCGCGATTACCGCGCTCGGTCTCGCCTTGAGTTGATGTGTGATAAAAGCCTGCGGGAACGCCATAGTTTCCTCCTGTGATGTGAAACCCGCTTGGCGGTGCAGCAGAGCGAAAGGGTTGTCGGCGGAACTGGCGACCGGAAACCAACCGGCCGTTTCGTTCTGCGTACGCTGTGCGCGTTGGCAAAAGAAGAAACGATATGGTTTCGAGCCGCCGTGATGGGCGCAAGAACCAATAAGTACCCCCTTTTGTGTCGCGTGTGCGTCCTCAGGCTTGCACCGCGTGGAAAGCCGGGATTGGCGCCGTTTCTTGCGAAACAGCTTTTTGTCCAGACTTCTCCATTTTGGTTGTGACGATCGAGCCTTGGGGAATCCTCCAAATAATTTCATGCACGGGACGTGTAATCCGCATCGAAATAGGGCGGCCGGCATGCCGCGACGAAGTGGCATTCGTCGTCGAGAAGCCTCTTCGTTTCACGTGTGTGAAACGCGCGTATAAATAGCGTCCGGCGACAGTCGCATCTTCGTTGATGTGCCTGCCCAACCGCGAAGGGGATTCCATGGCAACCAGGCGACAAATACTGACGACACTCGGTGCGGCCACACTGGTCGGGTCTTTACCGGCCGCTGCCCAAACGGATGCAGCAAGCAGCAAGACGATTATTCCCAAGCGGACACTCGGCCGCACGGGACGGTTGGTGACGCCGCTGGCGCTCGGCGGCCAGGCTGCGTTGATGTGGACGCCGGACGGTGTCGATCCGGCCGATATCATCGTGCGCGCTGTCGAACTCGGCGTGAACTATCTCGATACGTCAAATCTGTATGCGGATAGCCAACTGCATTACGGTGAAGCTTTCCGCCGGATGAATCTGATCCCCGGCAAGTCCGGCTACAACGCGGCGCTGCGCGAGCATCTCTATCTTGCCAGCAAGACGCGGCAGCGCTTCGGCAATGTTCCCGACCCGACCGGAGCGACGGCGGTGACGGATCTGAAGCGGTCGCTGTCGCAGATCTTCGGTGACGGCAAGGGCGCCTTCCCCGAAGGAGCGTATCTCGATTGCATACAGATGCACGACGTCACCACGCCCGAGGACCTCGCGCAGGCGTACACCGCCTTGACGGCGCGCGGTGGCAAGATGCCGGAGAAGATCGGCACCTTCGCGACGTTGCTCGATTATCGCGACGGCACCAATTACACCGGCCTCAATCCCGATCATCACAGCTGGGTCCGCCACATCGGCATCACCGGCCATTGGGCGACGGTATTGATCGAAGCGATCCGCCGCGATGAAGGCCATGACCTCGACACGTTGCTGACGCCGCTCAATGTCTGCGATATGCAGTATATCCCGACCCGGACCAACCTGTTGCCGCTGGCGATGGGACGCGGCATGGGCGTGATCGCGATGAAGGTGTTCGCCGACGGCATTCTGGTGGGCAAGGAGCGGCGCTGGACGCGCGGAGCTGACGACCTTATCACTTCGGTCGGCGACATCACCGGCAGGCTCGATTACCACGAGATGATCCGCTACACGCTTTCGCAGCCGGGCGTGTCGTGCGCCGTCATCGGCATCAGTCACATCGATCGCAAGGACCCGCGCAAGGATCAGCTTGTCGCCAACCTCGCGGCCGCCATCGATACGCCGATGACGCCCGAGGAATGGGCCGTCATGGATAAGCGGGCCGCCGAATTCTATCACGGCAATACCAATAGCTTCCAGCAGCGGGCGCGCGGCCTCGAGCAGCCGACCGACATCAAGCTGGTGAGCGAGAATGGGCTGGTGGCGGTGTCCTGGCAGTCCGGCTGTGCCGGTGTGAAGCCGATTCTTTCCTGGCGCATCTCGTCCGGCGGCAAGCCGCTGCTGACGATCCCATTCCGGGAGCAGCTGACGATGGCGCCGCTCAAGGCTTATCTCAATCCCGCCGATGTCAAGGGTGGCAAGGTCGAGGTGGTGGCGTCGGAGACGGCATAGCCTTTCGATCGCTCTGCAAAAGAACACGCCCTGCGTCGAGATCATCGGCGCAGGGCGTTTTTCTTGACCGTGACCGGATAATCGTTACCGGTTCTGGATCTTCAGATACTTTTCGGCGAAGGCGAGGAAGGTCGGCCAGTTCGGCGTCATGGTATGGCCGTACTGGTGCTGACGGAAGCCGATGTCGCCGTCGAGCAGCGCGGTTCCCATCTGCGGGAAGGTGGTGGTTCCCATGTCCTTCTTGCTGAGCAGGCGATAGACGGGACCGGCGCCAGCCGCTCCCAAGAACATGCCTTTCGCATCGACCCAGGCGTCGCCGGCTGCGGCAGCGCCGCCGCTGACGAAGATCGGGCGCGGTGCGCACAATGCGATTAAGGCGTCGCCGTCGACCGGCAGGTCGTTGGCGGTCAGAGGATCGGCGGCGTATTTGAGATAATTGCCCGCGACCCAATGGAATTGCTCGTCGCTGGCGACGTTCTCGACGGTCTCGCCGTAATAGCGCCGCATCAACTTGGCGCCAGCACCGCCCGACGAACTAATATAGCCGATGGCGAAGCGTTGGTCGAAGGCGAGGGTGACGAGAGCCGCCTTGCCGGTACGCGAATGTCCGGCGATGCCGACTTGGTCCGCTGCGACATGGGGATTGGTCGAGATGGCGTCGAGCGCACGGCCGGCGCCCCAGGCCCAGGCGCGCAAAGCGCCCCAGTCGGTCATGCTGCGCGGCTTGCCCTTGTTGACGAGGCCGATGATACCCTTGTCGAGTCCGGCACCGTTGTCGGCCTGGACGCTGTTCTGGTCGACGACCACATAGCCCCAGCCGAGCGAGAGAAGCTGCGCCTTCCAATCGTAGCCGGGAGGCGAGGCCACGCTCGGCACATTCGCAAACCGCGACGGTTTCGGTTCGACGGCGCCGAACACCATGATGACCGGAACGCGGCCTTTGGCGTTCGCCGGCAGCGTCAACGCCATGTCGATGGTAACTTTGATGGCGCGATAACCGGAATTGTCGACTTCACCGGCCATCCGCTGGGTGACTGCTTCATAGCCGCCAATGGTCTCGTTCTTGGTATTGACCACCGACCAGGTCACTGCCGGGATCACCTTCGGCAGACGCCCGTAGATGTCGCGTTCGAAGGCGGCCACGATTTCGGGCCGGCGTACCTTCCACCATTCATCAGCGGTCGCGGTTATCTGACCGTTGTTCATGCGCAGAACGTCGGACGGCCGCGGATAGGGACTGGCGAGCGCTTCGTCGTAATTGGCGGCGTTGGGCGCATCGGGATCGATACCGTTGCGCGGCTCGCGCATCTTGGTGATGTGCATCACCTTGAGTTCGCGCTGGTATTCGGCTTGGGTTGCGGCCTTGGTTTGAACTTCCTCCGGTGTCGGTGTGCGGTTTGCAAACCCCGGCAGACGGATTGCGATCGCGTCGGAATTCTTGAAGTGGTCGGAGCCGCCAAAACTCGGCGTCGCCAACAAGGCCAGTCCCACGGCGGATGCCACCAAATACTGGCGAAGCCGTCCTGGACGCTGCCACATCTCTGTGTGGTGCATAATCACCCTCCTCGAAAAAGCAGATCGGATACATGTCTGCTAAGAGAATAAGGTCGTTTGGCATCCGACGATCCGCCAAATAAATTGTCGCCGTGTGTCGCCTTCACTCGGCGGCGCTACAACGACAGGCGGAGCCCTGTCGTGAAATAACGTCCGACGACATCCTCGTCGCTCGGGGCGGGATAGGCATAGCCCTGCGCCGCGCTATTCATCGTTGAAATCCAAACGTGCGGCTGCTGGTCGAAGAGGTTCTCGATCGACAGGAAAATTTCGGCGTTCCCGTCCCCATCCGCTAGTCTGAAATTGTAGCTCAAGTTCAGGTCGGTATAGGCGATCGAGGGAACATTCGGCGTCGTGAAGACCAGCGTCGGATCCGCGCTCTGCCGCTCGGCGCTGTGCCAACGCTCCATGATGGTCACGGCGATGGGGTCGAGGCTGTAATTTGCCATGAATGCAATACGTTTCGCTGCGCCGCCGGTGTTCAGAATTCCTGCCGCGCCCGCACCATTGGTGATTACGGCGCCGGGAATTGATTGCGACAGGATGCTCGGCTGATACGAAACCAACAGGCGCAGGCCCAGCTTGCCTTCAAGGCTGGCGCCGATCTTGTCTAAGTCGGTCGTATAGTTGACCTCAAAATCGACGCCATGGGTCGAGGTCTTGGAAATGTTCATCGCCTCGGCGATCACCAGGGTCGGGAAGTTGTTGGGGGTGGTGTTGGTGATGGGATACGGGCGGATCACCAAGTCGCAGAACGGCGAAGCCCCACGTGAAGCGATGCACAGGTTTTCCGCCGACGGGGTGCCGCCGTTGACCGACGAGATGGCATTGCGGATGATGATCTCGTACCAGTCGGCCGAAATACTGAAACCCGGCAGCCAGCCCGGCCGATATACGGCTCCGCCCGTGGTTGTCTGCGCGACTTCTGGTGTCAGATCGCGGTTGCCTTTGTTTTCCAGCATCAAATTGCCGATTACGCCGGTCAAGTAGTCGCTGAATGCCGAGATGTTTGCAGAAATCGGCGCAAACATATTATTGAGGGTGGGCGCGCGGATGTCGCGGGACTGAGCACCGCGCAACGTCAAATCGTCGGTAACGTTCCACACCGCACCGAGCTTCCAGGTGATGGCCTGACCGGAAACGCTGTAGCGCGCGTAACGCAGCGCACCGTTGATATCCACTTCCTGGACGAACGGCAGGCTCTTGAGAACCGGTGCGTTGACCTCGATAGCCGCTTCGGTGATGTCTTCCGATACCTCGCTCAGCGGGGCAACGACATTGTTGAATATCGATTTGGTGGGATCACAAATCGCCAGGTTGAGGCCGGTACAGTCGACCTTGGTCACGGGGTTATACTTGCTGTCGTCTTCGAGCGAGATCCGATGCCATTCCGCGCTCAGCGCTGCCTTCGCGGGGCCGGCCCAAAGGTCCGCGAGGGTGCCGCTGATGTTGACCCCGGCGTCGTCCATTTTGTTCTTCGCCTTCCAGGCGGTGTCTTCCGTCACGTAACGGAAGGAATCGTTGGAGGTGGCGGTAGGCCCAAAGGCGTCGAGTGGGATGCAGCCCGGATATTGCGAGGCATACGGGCCCAGGGAGACGCGGCAAACGGCGTTGCCGCTCACCGGGTCGATGACGGCATCACTGGCCGCGTAAAGCTTCTGCCAACTGATGTTATAGGGGGACCTTTCGTTCAGGGTGTTTTGGGCATGGGTGAAGTGGAAGTCCCATTTATAGTCGTCGGACAACGTGCCTTCGATCCCCCAGGTGACGAATAGACCGGTAGTATAGGCGTTGGATACGCTGCCGATCTGGTTCTGGATGGAACGGCCCATGGTGAAACTGGTCTGGTTCGCCGCGGTCAATTGCGCCTGCGCCGCGGCTGGCAGAAAGGCGTTATCGGCGGCATAGTTCATCACGTAGTTGTTGGGGAACGAGATGTTGAAGTTCGATGACTGCGTCATGCTGAACTGTATGTAAGACTGAACGTTGCTGATCACGTCGTAATTGAACCGGCCAAAAAACTCGGTGCTCTTCAGGCTGGCGACCAGCCATGGATTGGTGTTGACGCCGGGCGCCGCCTCGCCGCCGTAGCCGCCGCTGCCGCCGATTTCGTCATCGGTGGTGCCGGAATCGGCGCCATGGATGAAGGGGCAAAGAACGCCGTTGGAACAGAAATATTGATTGGCCAATACGCTGTTCGAGATGAAGCCGCCCGGCGTGTAGTTCGGCAGGCGGGAGTTAGCGACCAGATGATATGGGCTTGCGGTCGTGCCGTTGCCGGGCTCGGTATATATCACGGGACCGTTCGGGCGCGTCATCATGGTCGGGATGCCGTCCGAATTGTAATGACTGAAGCTGAATTCTGCGTGGCCGCGGCCGCCGAACAGATCCGTGCCTCCGACCAGCCCGACCTTCCACGAGGCGTCGTCGCCAATCTGCGAGATGCCGCTTTGGACTGTGGCCTTGAGGCCGTCGAACTGGGTGTCGATCACAAAGTTGACCACACCGGTGACGGCGTCGGTGCCGTAGACTGCGGAAGCGCCGCCGGTGACCACGTCGACTCGCTCCATGAGACCCTGTGGCAGGGTATTAACGTCGGTCTCGCCGGTGGGGGCTGTGGCCGCGACGCGGTTGCCATTGAACAGGATCAGCGTGCGGGTCATGCCGAAACTGCGCAGATTGAGGATGTTGGCTGAGTAGTTGTGGTTCGCGCCGGCGGTGGTGCGCTGGCTGTACGAACCCGAGAAGACCGGCAGCTTGTTCAAGCCATCGGTGATGTCCGACGGCGTAGAGGCAAGGAGTTGGTCGCTCGATACGGCCGTCACAGGCGTCGGCGCGTCGTTGCCATTGAGGATGACGCGCGAACCGGTCACCGTCACGGTCTCGAAGATATTGTCCGGCAGGACGAGGGTATCGTCTTTAGCTTGGTACCGCGACACGAAGATGGCACCGGTCGCGTCCCGGCTTGCATAGACGCCGCTGTCCTGCAGCAAGGCATCCAGCGCTTGATCGGCGGTAAACTCGCCTTTGATGGCATGGCTGCTGCGCCCCTTCACGTCATCGATGCTGTAGACGAGTTGGACACCCGTCTTGGCGATGAACGAGTCGAGCGCGGTTTTCAGGTCCTCGGCCGGAAGTTCGATGGCAACCGGTTGCGCAAGCGTCGTCTCCGAGAGCGCAAGAACGCTCACGACTCCGAGCAGAATCGTTCCAAGGGCACGCATTGCAGCTCTTTGTTTCCTCCCAGCATCCGTCGTTATTTCCCGCGAGGGCAGCCATGTTTCTGGCTTTGGGACGGATCTGGTCACTAAGTCTGTCTAACGCTTGGTACGCTGTTTTGTCTGTTTCTGTCCTTTAGGCTGGGATTCTATCCTATTCGGTGTGAAGTGATAAACACGCCTTAGTTGTCTGCAGCCAGGTTCAGAGCAACACATATATATGGTGACATATATATCATGTGCCTTCCCTGGGATGATCAGGCCCTGAAGTTGTGATGCCGATTGGATTCTCGTTCCGCGGCGGTGGACGGCGTTTCGGCACGCCGACCGCAACGTTCGCCGCGCAACTGCACGCGCCAAACGAGCATCTGAACTGTCCCCCAGCAATATCCCCTTCGGCATGCCCCCAAACCTGACTGATGCGTGTCCCCCGCGTCATGACGAGGACTTTGGGTCCGCACAGCTGCGGACACACACATCCGTTCACCGTACGACGAACCAGATCGCCGCTTCCGCCAAAAAAATACATATCCCCTTGTTGATTAGGACGAACGAGCCCGGCGCGATCCGGCAAAAAATATAGCGACAGCCCAAATACTTTTTTTGATGTTCTGGCGCGCCGATCGTCATTCAATGACGAAACGGAATGCGATATTGCGCGTACGTACCAACGACTTGGGCGAAAGCGGCTGACTGCATACGCGGTCTAGGTGCGGTACGCGGAACATCCCTCGTCGGGCGACGGTGGTTCGGATCGCACATGGATGCCGTTG
>JAATGK010000510.1 GCA_015654715.1 Alphaproteobacteria bacterium | reverse complement strand
TTCAAACCGGCCAGCATGACGTCATCCGGGATACCGCCGACATGCTCGGTGAGAAATGCGATGAAGCGATCGAGATCGTCGCCATACGCGCGCAAGGTATGGGCGCTGGCCCGCCGCTCGTGGGCGAGGCTGTCCAGCCAATCGGCTTTCAGGATTTGGGCAGATCGAGCCATGCCCGGATCGCCCGTTCGAGCGCGTGTGCGAACAGCCCGAGATCAGCTTCGCTGGCGTGCCCTTCAAACCGGTTTTCAATCAGCGAGCCCAGCACATAAAGCGCCGGCTGCTGTCCGATGCGTAAGCGGAACGCCGCGATGCTGCGATAGCCGGTGCGGCCGAACAACAATTCGCCGCCGCCCGACAGGATCGCGCCTTTGCCATCCGGTCCCACCACCGCCGTCACCGTGCCGGGTGCGATCAGCCGTACGCCGTCGCAGGAGGTCGCTTGCGCGATGCCATCGGCCGCTTCGATGCAGAACACCGCACGATCGGCGCCGAATGCAGGCGCCGATGCGGTCGCCACTGCAATCGCCTCGGCAAATGAGCGTGCATCCAAGAGGTCGAGCATCGCGTGGTGGACGCCTTCCGACAACTTCATGCCGCGGTCGTTCACCGACTTCAACGCATCGCGTTCGGCCCGCAGCGCCAGATTCTCGGCCCGCAGCTTTTCGAGGACATATTGATTGAGGTCGATCACGCCCTCATCGCCGAATCGCTCCGGCAGCAACAGCGACAAAAGCTCGCCATCGGCGGCCAGCCGCGCCCGGTGCATCCGGATATAGGCCTTCACCGCCTCGGCGGCGGCATTGGCAGAGTCACGGGATGGTGCGCTTTGGTTCATTCGGCGTGATAAGGATGACATTCGAGGTTGAGAGATTCGTGATTCGCGAAGTGTAACGCATGAACGATGGAGTTCTAAAGTCCGGCGATGCACTTTCAAGCCGTGTCGCGGTATTGCTGCCACTGCCGCTTGCCGGAGCGTTTGATTACAAATTGACAGTACCGCTCCGGCGCGGGCTTATCGTTACGGCACCAATCGGGCCGCGGCAATCGCTCGGCGTGGTGTGGGGCGCGGCAACCGGTGGTGTCGAAGAGGCGCGCTTGAAGCAAGCGGAGCCCTTGCCCGGTGAACCGATTCTGCCCGCCGGACTATGCGATTTCATCGACTGGGTGGCGCAATACACGTTGAGCTTGCCCGGCATGGTACTGGCGATGGCGCTACGGTCGCGGCAAGCGTTCGCGCCGGAAACAGCACGCATTGCCTACATTCGCGGCGAAGGCATACCAAAGAAAATGACGCCGCCGCGCGGGCGCGTGCTGGAAGTCGCCGAACACGGACTGGCGCGGTCGGTACCGCAACTCGCCGAAGAGGCCAACGTGACACCGGCCGTGGTGCGCGGCTTGATCGATTGCGGCGCGCTCGCCGCGGTGGACTTGCCCGAGTTCGATCCCTTTCCGCTTCCTGAGGCCGATTACGCCCGGGTGGTTCTCAACACCGAACAAGATCTCGCCGCTCATGTGCTGAAAGGCGCAGTCAAGGGACGGCGCTTCGGCGTCAGCCTGCTCGACGGCATCACCGGCTCGGGCAAGACCGAAACTTATTTCGAGGCGGTGGCGGAAGCCCTGCGCCAAGGCCGCCAAAGCCTGATCCTGCTGCCCGAAATCGCCCTGACGGTGCAATTCCTCGATCGTTTTGCGGCGCGTTTCGGCGGGCGCCCGGCGGAGTGGCATTCCGATCTCTCCCAGCACGAGCGCCGCCGGGTTTATCGCGCCGTGCTGCGCGGTGAGGCCCGCGTGGTGGTCGGCGCCCGCTCGGCGCTGTTCCTGCCGTTCCGCGATCTTGGCCTCGTCATCGTCGATGAAGAACACGAGCAAGCCTATAAGCAGGAAGACGGCGCCATCTATCACGCCCGCGACATGGCGGTGGTGCGTGCCCGTTTCGAAAAATGCCCGGTGGTACTGGCCAGCGCGACGCCGTCGCTGGAAAGCTACGTCAACGCCAAGAGCGGACGTTATGCGCATTTGCGGCTGTCGCGCCGCCACGGCGCCGCGGTGCTACCGGAGGTGCGGCTGATCGATATGCGCGAGAACCGCGGCGATCCCGGCACGTTCCTGTCGCCGACCCTTCGCGAGGCGCTGGCGGTGACCATCGGCGCCGGCGAGCAGGGAATGTTGTTCCTCAATCGCCGCGGTTATGCGCCGCTGACGTTGTGCGAAGCCTGCGGCCACAAACTCGTCTGCCGCCAATGCTCGGCGTGGCTGGTGGAGCATCGTTATCGCAAGCGCCTGGTCTGCCATCATTGCGGTTACGAGACCGCCCTTCCCACCGAATGCCCCGAGTGCCATTCACAGGGTACGCTCACCGCTTGCGGACCGGGCGTCGAGCGCGTGATGGAGGAGTTCAAGCTGATCTTCCCCGACGCGCGTGTGGCGATCGCCTCCTCCGACACGATGGGAGGCCCGACGGAAATGCAAGCGGCCATTCGCGCCATGATGAAACGCGAGATCGACGTCTTGATCGGCACCCAGATCGTCGCCAAGGGCCAGCACTTTCCGGAACTGACATTGGTCGGCGTGGTCGATGCCGATCTCGGCGGTTCCGATGGCGATCTGCGCGCCCGCGAACGAACGTTTCAGTTATTGCATCAGGTCGCGGGCCGCGCCGGACGAGCCGAGAAACCCGGCCTTGTCTTGATGCAGACGCGCAATCCCAAAGACGCGGTGATGCAGGCGCTGATCGCCGCCGACCGCGATGCCTTCTACGACCAGGAAACCAAATACCGCGAAGCTGCCCACGCCCCGCCGTTCGGGCGGCTGGCGGCAATCATTCTGTCGGGCCACGACGGCGACAGCGTGCGCGAAGCCGGACGCCTCCTCGCCAAAACGGTGCCGGCCGCGCGCGGGGTCAAAGTGTGGGGGCCGACCCCGGCGTTCTATTCCTTGCTGCGCGGCCAAACCCGCGAGCGGTTGCTGGTGCAGGCGGAAAAGAGCGTCGATATCCAGGCCTATCTGCGCGCTTGGCTGGCCGCCAGCAGTGTGCCCAAACACGTACGCCTTACCGTCGATGTCGATCCGGTAAGCTTTTTCTGAATTTCGGGCCGCGTCACGCCAGCTTGAGATCGCTTTTGGCAAAAATGTCGGTGGTGGCGAGCAGTGGCGCATCGAGGGCCTTGGCGGCGCCGTAAGCAAAACAATCGGCCAGGCTCCAGGCGCCTTGGCCATAGGTGAGAAAACCCTGCCGCGCCCACGAGGACTGAACGGCATCCACGGCGCGCTGGCCGATGCCGCTTTGACGCAGGAAGGTTCCCAGAATCGGCGCTGGATCGCCGTAGCGCTTCGACAGCTTGAGCAACACCGCCATCACCACCACCGGCGAGATCATCGCCTCCGGCGCCTCACACAGTTTGGCGGCGACGGCCTCATAGCCGGGTTCGCGCAGCAGCAAGGCCAAAGCGGCGGTGGAATGGACGACGATCATCGCCCCGGCTCCGAGGCTTTCGGCAGTTTGCGGGCGGCGAGCGCCTGCTGCAGGGTGCCAAGGCTGACGAGATAGTCGGCCAGCACCGGCTTGCCCTTGCCGCGGTTCAGGCGCGCCAGCTTCTCGGCGACGGCGTTATGGACGGCCACCGTCAGCTTCTCGCCAGTGGCTTCGGCCAGTGCCCGGATAGCGGATTCGGTGTCAGAATTCTTGATATTTAGGCCCATATCTACCTTCCTGGTATAGAATAAAGCCAGAAAGGTAGACTTTTATCAAGAATTTTCTACCCCAGCGTCCTCACATCTACCAAATGACCGGTCACAGCAGCGGCGGCGGCCATGGCCGGGCTCACCAGATGCGTACGTCCGCCGCGGCCCTGACGGCCTTCGAAATTGCGGTTGGAGGTGGAGGCGCAGCGCTCGCCCGGCTCAAGCCGATCGGCGTTCATCGCCAGGCACATCGAGCAGCCCGGTTCACGCCATTCGAATCCGGCCGCCAGAAACACTTGGTCGAGACCCTCTTCTTCGGCCTGGTGCTTCACCAGCCCCGAGCCCGGCACCACCATGGCGCTGACATGGGCGGCGACTTTGCGGCCTTTGGCGATGGCAGCGGCGGCGCGCAGATCCTCGATCCGCCCGTTGGTGCAGGAGCCGATGAACACCCGGTCGACTTTGACCTCGTTGAGGGGGGTGCCGGGCTTCAAGTCCATGTAAGCCAAAGCCCGTTCGACGGCGGACCGCTTGGCCGGATCGGCGATCGTGGCCGGGTCTGGTATCACCGCTGTTACCGGCAAAGCCTGCTCCGGCGAGGTGCCCCAGGTCACCATTGGCGGCACATTTGCCGCGTCGAGCGCGATTTCGACGTCAAATGCTGCATCCGGATCGGATTTGAGCAGTTTCCAGGTCGCTACCGCGGCTTCGAAAGACGCCCCCTTGGGCGCACGCGGGCGGCCGGCAATGTAGGCAAAGGTCGTTTCGTCAGGTGCCACCAAGCCGGCACGGGCGCCGCCTTCGATGGTCATGTTGCAGAGGGTCATGCGCGCTTCCATCGACAAGGCACGGATCGCCTCGCCGGCAAATTCCACGACATGTCCGGTGCCACCCGCGGTGCCGATCTTGGCGATGATGGCGAGCGCCAAATCTTTGGCCGTAACACCGTTCGGCAGAACACCGTTCACCGTGATCCGCATGTTCTTGGACTTGGGCACCAGCAGGGTCTGGGTCGCCAGCACGTGTTCGACCTCGGAGGTGCCGATGCCGAAGGCCAGCGCCCCGAAAGCGCCATGGGTGGAGGTGTGGCTGTCGCCGCAGACGATGGTCGTGCCGGGCAGGGTAAAGCCTTGTTCCGGCCCGATAATGTGCACCACGCCCTGGCGGATATCATCCATGGCGAGATAATCGATCCCGAAATCCTTGGTGTTGCGCGCCAGGGTGGCGATCTGCTCGGCGCTTTGCGGATCAGTGATGCCTTTGGCCCGGTCGACGGTGGGAACGTTATGGTCGGCCACGGCCAGCGTCTTTTCCGGCCGGCGCACCTTGCGGCCGGACGTGCGAAGCCCCTCGAACGCCTGCGGACTGGTCACTTCGTGCACCAGATGGCGGTCGATATAGAGAATGCTCGATTCCCCCGGCGCTTCGTGCACCAGATGCGCATCCCAGATCTTGTCGTAAAGGGTTTTGCCCATAGTCGCGGCCTTACTCACAGCATCGGACGGCTAACAACACCAGCCGCGAGCCACGCGCAAGACCCTTGTCCGAACAGCGGCTTGCGGCGACACAATCGACCGGATTCAGGCCATCTCGTCGACTTCGGCATCCGTCAGATTACCCGGCACGATGGTCACCGGAATGGCTTGGACTTTGGTGGCGAACAGCTTGACCAGCGGGCCAGGGCCGTCTTTGGAGGTGCCCGCCGCCAGCACCAGGATGGAGATGTCGTGGTCGCGCCGGATCAAGTCCATCAAACTGGTGGCGGCCTCGCCGTGCTCGATGATCAATTCGGGGGTGATGCCGGTCAGCTCATTGATGGCTTTGGCCGCGTCATAAACCAGCGCCTCGGCGTCGCGATGGGCCTCGTCCATCATGATCTCTTCGACCCCGCCCCATTGCTGGAAATCGACCGGCGGGGCGACGCAGAGCAGCGTCACGCGCCCTTCGGTGTGCTGGGCCCGGCGCGCCGCAAACCGCACCGCGATCTTGCACTCGGGCGTCTTGTCCACCACCACCAGGAATTTGCGGATTTGCTGCGAACCGCTCATGGCGCTTTTCGCCTATTTCGAAATGCGTTCGAGCTTGTCAGCCAGCCAGAGTTTGATCAAGGACTGGCGCGTGACACCGAGCTTGCGCGCCTCGCGGTCGAGCGATTCCACCATCCAGGTCGGAAAATCGACATTCACACGCTTGGCATCCAGATTGGGGCGACGGGCCGTCGACCAATCGATCGCTGCCGAAACATCTTCACCGTCATCAAAGTGGCGGTCGAATTCCTCAGTTGTCATGGGCGGCTTCATATGCGGCTACCTCTTCGTTGCGCGAACGCCGGACCGAGATGATTCGAATATTCGGCGCCCTATAGGTGATAACGGCCGACCAATGCACGCCGCTGATTACCCCAACAATCAGGAACCGCGGCTCTCCGGTTAGGCGAGCTGCCATTTCCAAGCGATTAGGATCGTCCCAAAGCAACTGCGCTTCGTCGATGTCGATGCCATGCTTCGCCTTGTTCGCTTGGCTTTTGGCCGGGTCGAACTCGAACATCGTTTGTGAGTGTATATGGAGAGAAATGGTATAGTCAATATACCTATTCTATCCAGTTTCACTTCGGGAGGGTCAGTTCAGCGGCAGCTTGGTTTTCAGCTCATAGAGGATTTCGAGTGCCTGCTTTGGCGACAGCGCATCGGGATCGACCGCCCGTAAGGCTTCTTCCACCGCGCTCTGTTCCTTCTTGGCCGGGGCGATGGCCGAGAACAGCGGCAGATCGTCGATACGCGCTAAAGGCTTGTGGCCTTCGCGGCCGTCTTCCAGCGCCTTCAGCACCTCGCGGGCGCGGTCGACCACCGTCTGCGGCAGGCCTGCCAGCTTGGCGACGTGAATGCCGTAAGAGCGGTCGGCAACCCCGGGCACCACCTCATGCAGGAAGACGATGTTGTCGTTCCACTCGCGCACCCGCATGGTGACACACGCCATCGCGTTCAGCCGTTCGGCCAGCGCCGTCATCTCGTGATAATGGGTGGCGAAGAGGGCGCGCGACTTATTCCTGACGCAGAGGTGCTCGCAAGTCGCCCAGGCGATGGCGAGGCCGTCGAAAGTAGCGGTGCCACGGCCGATTTCGTCGAGGATCACCAGACTGCGGTCCGTCGCCTGATTGAGAATGGCGGCGGTTTCTACCATCTCGACCATGAAGGTAGACCGCCCGGCGGCCAAATCATCCCCGGCGCCGACCCGGCTGAACAAGCGGTCGACGATGCCGATATGAGCGCTCTCCGCCGGCACAAAGCTGCCGATCTGAGCCAAAATCGCAATCAGCGCGTTCTGGCGCAAAAAGGTCGATTTACCGGCCATATTGGGACCGGTAACCAGCCACAGCCGCTTATCGCCGGAAAGGTTGGCATCATTGGGCACGAACGGGGCGCGGGCGGCGTCGAGGGCGGCTTCCACCACCGGATGACGGCCGCGAATAATCTGAAAGGCCATGGAGTCGTCGACCTTGGGCCGCACATAGCGTTTGGCCAGCGCCAGATCGGCGAGGCTGGCGGCGACGTCGAGCACCGCCAGGCCATCGGCGATTTTCGCCAGCAGCGGTGCCACCGCCACCACGTCCGCCGCCATTTCGTCGAACAACTGCTTTTCCAGCGCCAGCGCCGAATCGCCCGCTTGGCTGATGCGATTGGCGAGGGTGGACAGCTCATCGGTGGAAAACCGCACCGCGCTGCCCATGGTCTGGCGATGGCGATAGGCGGCATTGGTCATCAGCTTGTCGGCGTGCTGCGGCGTCACTTCGATGAAATAGCCCAAGACGCCGTTGTGCTTGATCTTGAGCGGGGTGCCGGTTTCGTCGCGATAACGGCTCTCCAAGCCGGCAATGACCCGGCGCGATTCATCGCGCAGGCTGCGCAGTTCATCGAGCGGAGCATGCGCGCCGGGGCGGATGAAACCGCCGTCGCGGGCATAAAACGGCGGCTCAGGCACCAGCAAATCGGTGAGCTTGGCATCGAGTGCCGACACCGCGACCAAGCCTTCGAGCAACCCGGCCACCGCGGTCTCGGCTTCGCCATGGGCCACGGTCATCAGCTCGCGCACATCGCGCGCCGCGGCGATGCCGTCGCGCAGACAGGTGAGGTCGCGTGGGCCGCCGCGTTGCACCGAAAGCCGTGCCACCGCGCGGGCGATGTCGGGAGCCTGGCGCAAGCGCTCGCGCAGGTCGTCGGTGAGGTCGCGGCTGCCCTCAAACTGCGCCACCGCCTCCTGCCGGGCGACGATGGCGGCGGCATCAGTCAGCGGGGCGGCGAGCCGGGCCGCCAAGAGCCGCGCCCCGGCGGCCGTCACCGTGCGGTCGACCACCGACAGAAACGAGCCGCGCCGCTCGCCCGCCAAGGTCTGCATCAGCTCGAGATTGCGCCGGGTGGCGGCGTCGATCGCCATGAAAGCGGCAATCCCGTCACGCATCAGCGGCGCCAACGCCGGAATCTTGCCCTTTTGGGTCAATTCCAGGTAGCCGATCAGCGCCCCGGCGGCCGCGATCTCGGCCCGGCTGAAACTGCCGAATCCAGCCAGTTCCGCCACGCCATAGAACGTCTTCAGGGCCCGCTCGCCCGCCGCCGAGTCGAATTTGATCCCCGGCAACACAGTGAGGGCCGGTCCGAGGGCGTTGAGGATCCCTGCCAGCGCCGGATCGGCCAGCAAAGCATCGGGCACGATCAGCTCTGACGG
>JAATGK010000431.1 GCA_015654715.1 Alphaproteobacteria bacterium | reverse complement strand
TGGCGGTGAAGGCGCGGGCGCCGTTCCAACTGGCGCCGACCACCATGCCGATGGCGGCGATTTCGTCTTCGGCCTGCAGGAAGGCGAAGTTGTTCTTCTTGGTAACGGGATCGACGCGGAAGCGGCGGCAATGCCGGTGAAAATTCTCCGCCAGCGAGGTCGACGGCGTGATCGGATACCAGGCGCACACCGTGGCGCCCGCCCAGACGCAGCCGAGCGCCGCCGCGTTGTTGCCCTGGATGAAGATGCGCTCGCCGACTTTGTCCTGGCGCTTCACTCTTAGCTGGCAGGCGCCTTTCAGTTTGGTATTCGCATATTCAAAACCGAATCCGAGCGCCTGGATGTTAGGTGCCAGCAGCTTCGGCTTGGTCTCGAACTGTTCGGCGATCAGCCATTTGACCGCTTCGAGGTCCAGGTCGAGCAGGTTCGTCAGTGCGCCAACATAAACGATGTTCTTGAAGAGCTGGCGCTGGCGCGGATCGGCATAGGCGCGATTGCAGATCTCGGTCAGCGGCACCGGCAGCAGCGTCAAATCCTTGCGGAATCTTTCCGGCGGCATCTGCTTGGTCGAGTCGTATAGGAGATAGCCGCCCGGTTCGACCGCAGCCATGTCCGCCTCGAACGTCTGCGGATTCAGCGCCACCACTAGATCGACGCCGCCGCGCCGCCCGAGCCAGCCCTCGCCCGACACGCGCACTTCGTACCAGGTCGGCAGACCTTGAATATTGGAAGGGAAGATGTTGCGCGAGGCGACCGGTACGCCCATGCGCAGGATGGAGCGCGCGAACAATTCGTTGGCGCTCGCCGAACCGGAGCCGTTGATGTTGGCGAACTTGACGACGAAATCGTTGGTGGCGCTCAGCGGGGGCATGTGGTCGCCTTGGCGATGTCGATAACGAACTTCTTCATATCCCAGGCCCCGGTCGGGCAGCGTTCGGCGCATAGCCCGCAATGCAGGCAGACGTCTTCGTCTTTCACCATCACATTGCCAGAGCGCAAATCCGTTGAGACGTAAAGCTCCTGACTGGTATTGGCCGCCGGCGCTTTGGTCTTGGTGCGCAGTTCCGCTTCCGGCGCATTGGCCGTGAAAGTGATGCAATCCATCGGACAGATGTCGACGCAGGCATCGCATTCGATGCACAAGGCTTGCGAAAACACCGTCTCGATGTCGCAATTGAGGCAGTGCTCGGCTTCTTTCAGCGCCAGTTCTTTGCTGTAGCCGAGTTCCACTTCGCGGTTCACATCGCGCAGCGTTTCTTCCTTGGGCGCCTGCGGCACCTTGAAGCGCAAGTCGAGCGAGATGTCGTTGTCATAGGACCATTCGTGGATGCCCATCTTCTGGCTGGCGAGCGTCGTGCGCTGGCGCGGCCGCGCCGTCACGTCTTGCCCGCGGCAGAGAAGGTCGATCGAAATCGCCGCCGTGTGGCCGTGTGCCACCGCGGTGATGATATTCTTGGGCCCGAACGCCGCATCGCCGCCGAAGAAGACTTTCGGATGCGAGGACTGCAGCGTGGCGGCATCCAGCACCGGCATGTCCCAGTCGTCGAAATTGACCAGTTCGCGCTCAATCCAGGGGAAGGCATTTTCCTGGCCGACCGCGATCAAGACGTCGTCGCAGGCGAAATGCACCGGCGGCTCGCCCGCGGGTAACAGCTTACGGCGGCCGTTCTTGTATTCCGCCCGCACCTTCTCGAACCTGATGCCGGTGAGCCTGGCGCCCTCGTGGAGGAAGGCCAGCGGCACCAGGAAATTGTGGACCCCAATGTCTTCGGCGAGGGCGTCGTCTTTTTCCCACGGGCTCGCCTTCATCTCGGCAAAACCGGAGCGCACCACCACATCCACCTTCTCACCACCGAGCCGACGTGCGGTGCGGCAGCAGTCCATCGCGGTATTGCCGCCGCCCAGCACCACCACGCGCGCCCCGATCGCGGTCGTGTGGCCGAACGACACCGACGCCAGCCAGTCGATACCGATATGGATGTGCGCCGCCGCTTCGTGGCGTCCGGGAATGTCGACATCGCGTCCGCGCGGCGCGCCCGAACCGACGAACACCGCGTCGAAACCCTGATCGAGTATCGCTTTCAGCGATTCCACCCGCACGCCGTAACGCATCTCGGCGCCGAGACCGATAACGGTGCCGCACTCTTCGTCGAGCACCGCTGCGGGCAAACGGAACCGCGGGATTTGGGTGCGCATCATGCCGCCGGGCTTAAGGTCGGCTTCGAAAATCGTGCAGCTATAGCCGAGCGGCAAAAGATCGCGCGCCACGGTCAGCGACGCCGGTCCCGCGCCGATCAGCGCGATGCGTTTGCCGTTCTTCTGCGCCGCCGGTTTCGGCAGTCGGGCCGCGATGTCGCCCTTGGCATCGGCCGCCACGCGCTTCAGCCGGCAGATCGCCACCGGCTCTTTCTCGACCCGCCCGCGCCGACAGGCTGGTTCGCAGGGGCGGTCGCAGGTGCGGCCCAAGACGCCGGGAAACACGTTGGACTGCCAGTTGACCATATAGGCGTCGGTATAGCGCCCCTGCGCGATCAGGCGGATGTATTCGGGCACCGGCGTATGGGCCGGACACGCCCATTGGCAGTCGACGACTTTGTGGAAAATGTTGGGATTGGTGATGTCGGTCGGCGTCATTGTCTGCGCACGTCTATCAGCTTCACCTGAACGCATTGCGGTGCAGAGTCTTTCGGCAATCAACGCAAAATGATGCGCCTTCCGTGTTCCCGGCGACACTTTTATAATCCGTTATGGATTGCGTTTCGCCTCATTTCTCCACCGCAGCACGGCGGCATATGAGACCGCAACAAGCCGCCGCCTTTGCGCGTGGGAACGTACGAAAGTTGCATAATCCGATCCCCTAAAGACTGTATGGAAATCAGTCGGGGCGGCTAAGGCTTCGGGGCGGCAGTGATCGGCAAGGCCATCCTCTTCTGTGTCAGCGCGAACAGCAGCACGCCGGCATAGCCCAGCGTCGGCACCAGCATCGCGAGATGGATGGAAGACACCGACCACACCAGATGCATGGCGGCGACCCCGATCGCGCTGCCGGAGCCGCCCATATAGATCAGCGCCGTGCCCGCTTTGGTCTTGGGGCCGAGATCGCTGATGGCCGCGCCGAGAATGGTGGCGAACATGATCGAGACCGAGAAGCTGGACGCCACCACGGCGTAGACGCCGAGTTGCCCCCCCTCGACGCTGGCGACGGCCCCCAGGATCAGACCGCTGGCGGCGAACAAGGCCAAGAGCTTCAACGGATCGAACCACACCATCAGCACCGCGCCGACGATCCGCCCGACGGCGAACACGATGAGCGACGCCAATAGGAAATCGGCCGCCACCGGTGCTGCCGCACCCGGCATGGCTTCCTTGATATACCAGGCGCTCAAGGTCCAGGTGCCGGCCATGGCGGCGACGTTGCAGGCCTGCGCCCCCATGGCGGCCAGAAAGCGCGGCTGATGCAGCAGGATGTTGAATTCCGCAATGGCGGTTCGGCGGTTGCCGCGCTCGGTGGTGAGCGAGGGAAAGGTCAGATGGTCGACGACGAAGGCGAGGCCGAGAACGATGACGCCCAGCACCATGTAAGGGCGCACCACGGCATCGGCGAGTTTGTCGAACGGCATGGTGTTGTTCGACAGGATCACCCAGCGCCCGACATAGACCGCAACCAGCACGCCGACCGGATAAAGCGCGTGGGCGCAGTTGAGCCGCAGCGTTGCGGTTTTGGGCGGGCCCATGCCGGCGACCAGCGGATTGGCGCCGATCTCGAGAAACAAATAACCTGAGCTCATCACCGCGGCGGCAAACAGGAAGAAGAGGAAGGCGTGCTGCTGCGCTGCCGGATAGAACAGGAAGGCGCCGACGCACCAAGCTCCCAGTCCGAATACGATGGCGGCCTTGGACCCGAACGTGCGGGCGTAGATCGCGGCCGGTATCGCCAGCACCAGATAGATCAGACTGTAGACGCTCTGGGTGAGAACAAGTTCACTGCTGTTGAGAGCGAAAACCCGCGCAAATTCGGGTACCAGCGTGTCGTGCAGCCGGTGTCCGACGCCCCATAGGGCGAACAGGAAGAAGGTCAGTACCAGTGCCGGTTTGTGAAGACGAAACATTGCAGCAGCCCCGGAAGACTACCCTAGGATGCACTGCGAATCTTAAGAAGCTGGCACTGAATGCGCGAATGACAGGACGATCTGTAAGAACTCGTCAACCATGGCCGTGCCGCCACCGGCACAATCCGTTTCACGATGCCGCGGTCAAAGGCTCGCCAGCGACAGGACATTACCGTCCGGGTCTTTGAACCAGGCGACTTGCGCTTCTCCGCTTTGCCAGATGCCGAGGTCGTCTTGCGACAGGAAACTGTAGCGCTCGAAGACGATACCGGCGGCGGTCAAGGCACGCACGGCGGCCGGCACATCGGCGGTGTTCCAGCCCGCCACCGCGTATTGCTGGGGCTGGTGATCATGCAAGGGCGTGAGGCGCAGGCGCGCACCCGCCAGCGCGTAGACCACACCGTAGGGGTCTTCCGATATCAGCGTCAGGCCCAAGACGCCGCCGTAAAACGCTTTGGCGGTTTCGCGGTCGCGTACCGCGACAAACGCGCAAGTCGGCAACGATCCGATAATGCTCATGCCGCGCTCCCCATTGTGCCCGGCAAGCCTAGCCGAGCAGGCGCGCGTGCTTCGCCCACGAAGAATTTGTGGAATTGTCGGTACGGTTGCAACGGGATCAGCAGTTTGGCATCGACGTTCATCCCGCCGCGTTCGCCTCGCTTTTCGCCGGATATCCGGCGATGATGTTCGCCGGCTCCGGGAGAACCCAATTGCGCAAAGCCTTTGTTGCCGCGAGTTTGTTGTTTTTGGCCGTTTGCCGTCCCGGTGTTGCGGACGATGCCTGTGTCGCGCTGTCCGCCGCCGTGCATCAGCAAGGCCCGGTTTTCCTCGCCAGTTTTCCCACCATCGAGTCCGGTCCGGTTCACAACGTCGCTTATCTTTACGACAACGCGGTCGCGGCGGTCGCCTTGGCGGCTTGCGGACGCCCCGATCAAGCGGCCCAAATTGCCGATGCCATGCTCGCGGCTGAGGCGCATGACCGCTGGTGGACCGATGGGCGCTTGCGCAACGGCTATCTTGCCGGTCCCGTCGCACATTTTCCGTTGCCGCTGCCCGGCTGGTGGGAGCCGTCGGAGAACAAGTGGGTGGAAGACCGCTATCAGGTCGGCAGCGACACCGGCAATTTGGCTTGGGCGATGCTGGCGCTGCTGACGGTCTACCAACAGACGCACGCGCCGCAGTATCTTTCCGGCGCCGAACGCATCGCCCGCGCGATCGAAAAATCGTGGTCCGAGGTGCGCCCGCGCGGCTTTTCCGGTGGCACCTTCGGCCATGAGCCGGAGCCGGTTCGCAACACCTGGAAATCGACCGAGCACAACACCGATCTCGCTGCCGCGTTCGGCCGCCTGGCACGCGATAGCGGTAATGCTCATTGGGCGGCGCGCGCGCGGCAAGCTGAAAATTTCGTCGCAGCGATGTGGAGCAAGAAATGCCGCTGTTTTGCGGTCGGCACCGGCGAGGACGGCCACACGCCCAACCGCTTGCTGGCGCTGGATGCGCAATTGTGGCCCGTTCTGGCGCTGGCGGGTGGCGCGCAGCGTTTTCCTGGCGCCCTCGCAACGGCGACGACGCGCCTCTCCGCCGGCGGCGGTTTTGCCTACAGTGAAGCTGCGCCGGGGGTGTGGACCGAAGGCACCGCACAAGCCGGCTTGCTGATGCTGCAAGACGGCCGCGACGTCACCGCTGTCGCCGCCGCCATCGCGCGCAGCCGCGACGCCAAGGGTTGGTATTACGCCGCCGATGCGCCAAGCCTGCCGACCGGTTTCATGCTGCAAACCGATCCGTCCAAGCCGCGCGTCTACTATCATGTGCCGCATTTGGGGGCGCTGGCGTGGGTGGCGCTATTTCAGCAGCGCGTCAATCCGTTCA
>JAATGK010000311.1 GCA_015654715.1 Alphaproteobacteria bacterium | reverse complement strand
GATCCTTTCACCCGCCGTGCCCTCGACAAGCTGATGCTGGTGGCGCGCGAGGATCCGGTCGCCAAGGAACACGTCACCGGCTATTTCAAGCTGCACCCCGATTTTGTGCCGATCGCGCGGGCCAAGGCCTATCCCAAACTCTCCAAAAATTTGGGCCGGCTCACCGTCGATACGCCCGACGATCTCGCCTTTGTCGAAGCGGTGCATGCGCGGCTTGCCGCCAAGGCGGGCGAAGCCTCGCTCGCCGATCTTTTGTTGCTCCTGGAGCGTGAACCCATGCTGCGCAAGATCAACGCCCATGTGCGCCAGAAGGATATCGCCCCGCAAGGCGGGCTGGTTCTGATCCGCTGCGACGGCGGCGGCGGCTACGGTTTCGGCCACGTCAAGCGCGCCATCGCCTTGGCGCGGTCCTTGCGCGATCGCGAAGGCTTGGGGGCGGTGTTTGCCGTCAACGGCACGCCGGACGTGCTGGTGCCGATTCGCGCCGCCGGTTTTGCCGCCACGCTGATCGACGGGCCCGAGGGCGAATTTCTTTCTGCCGCCAAGAACCCCGACCTTCTTATCCTCGATTGCCGCGACGGGCCGTCGCGGGAGGCGATCGCAGCCTTGGCCGTGCCGCTGAAGGCTACCATCGATGATGCGTCTGAACGGCGGCTGGCCTGTGATCTCGCCTATTATCCACCGCTGCCGCAGGTCGCAAACCTCGATTGGACTGGCTCTCTTTGCCGGTCGCGGATCGGTTGGGAATGGGCGCTGCTCGGTCAGCAGCAAGTACCCGCCCGGCCGCGCTCGCATTCGCCGTGCCCGACGCTGCTGGTTACCATGGGCGGCTCCGATCCGTTCGGTCTGACGCTCAAATGCGCCCAGGCTTTGCGCAAGCTCGATCCGGTCTTCCGCGCCCGTTTCGTCATTGGTCCCGGCTTCAAGGACAAAAACCGGCTGGCGCGCAGCCTCGTCGGCTTGTCGCCCAATTTCGAAACCGTCGAAGGCGCCCGCGGTCTCGCCACCGAATTCGCCGCTTGCGATGTCGCGCTGGTTGCCTTTGGCGTCACGGCCTATGAGTTAGCTGCGTGCGGCGTTCCGGCGATTTATCTCGGCATCAGCGACGATCACGTGGCGTCGGCGTCGGCCTTCGTCGAGGCCGGCCTGGGTATCAGCCTCGGTCATATGGATAAGGCAAGCGCCAGTGACATCGCCAAGGCCGTGTGGTCGCTGCTCAACGATGGTGCCAAGCGCCGCCAGATGCACACCGCCGGTTTGATGACCATCGATGGGGCTGGCGCGGCGCGTATCGCCACCGATTTGGCCGCCGAAATCAACGCCCGGCGTGAGCAGAGCCTTAAGCCGGTAGCGCTCTGACGGCTGCGAGGGCTTGCGCGAATACGTCGTCCCAATCGCCGCGTACCTTCGGCATCAAACAGCGCGCCGAGGGTGCGAAAGGTTCGTAACGCGCGCCGAAACTCGGCCAGCTCAAATCATACAGCGCTTTGAACGTGGGCAGCCCCAGGCCCGCCGCCAGCCACGACACGGCGGTGGGGGCGCTGACGACGCCGTCGCACACCGACAGCAGCGCGGCGACGCGGTCGAGGTCCTGTTTCTGGTCGATGCCTTGCGGGACCGCCACAGCGCGCCCGCCGATGCCGTTGAGGGCGGCGATTTCATCCGCGCGCGCATCGTATTGCGCCACGATCGCGGTGCCCGGCATGTCGCGCACGAGAGCGCCCCAGGCTTCGAGCGAAGCGTATTGCACCGCCCGCGCCCCGCCGGTCGAACCGGAGCGCCAGCATACCGCCACCCAGGGCCGCGGCAGTCCTGCGAACGCAGCGCGCCAGCGCATCGCTTCCTCGGTATCGGCTTTCAGATAGGCGTGCGGTGTGGGAAAGGACTCGATGGTCTTGCGCATCAGCTTGGGCAGGCTACCGATCTCAACTGCCGCGTTGGCCCCGCCGGCGGTCTTCAGCCAGCCGTAATGGCTGTGCAGCGTGCCGTCGTGCGTTTCGATTTCCCAAGCATGGGTTGCCACATCCGGGAACGAACGGGCGAACAGCGCTTGCAAGCGCGGCTCGCATTCGAGTATCAGCGAGCCGCCGTCCGCCGCGGCGCGGGCCGCCAATTCCGGGATCAGACTGGCGAACATCAGATGATCGCCGACGCCTTGTTCCGACGTCACCAACAGCCGCGTGCGTTTAAGACTGGAGCCGTCCCAGCGCGTAAGACCGTGATCGGGCACCGGCACTTTGCCCGGCAGCTTCAGCCGGGCGGCGTAATCGCGCCAGCCGTCTTTCAAGTTGCCGCGCAAGAGATGCAGAATGGCGCGGTTGAGGCGCGCCTGGGCATTACTGGGCTCGGCTTTCAGGGCGCGGTCGTAAAGGGCGAAGGCGTCGTCATCGTCGCCATTGTCGGATAGCATATCGGCGAGATTGACGAGCGCCGGAACCGACCGCGGCGCTTGGGCCAGT